>JBBIIR010000032.1:0-11292 GCA_037446455.1 Hydrogenophilales bacterium
AAAAATACAAGCGAATTTGTAATCTTTGGGATTACACTCGCGCCATGATCCGCAACTTCCGACACAAAGGCCTGATGCGATTCTTCACCGCCAGCGAGAAGAAAGGCATCAACCCGAAACATGCGGCGCGGATCGAGCGCCTGCTGGACAGGCTGGATGCGTCGAGCCGCCCGGAAGACATGAACCTGACCGGTTTCGGCTTTCACGGCCTCAGCGGCTTCAGCCCGAAACGTTACGCCGTAAGCGTATCGGGCAACGGGCGCATCACTTTTGCTTGCGAAGGCGAAGACGCCATCGACATCGACCTGGAGGACTATCACTGATGAGCCTGCGCGACCCCAATCGCAAACCCACCCACCCCGGCGCCATCCTGCGGGAAGACGTGCTGCCGGCCCTGGGTCTCACGCAGACCGAGCTGGCCCAGCGTCTGGCCGTCAGCCGCCTGACCGTGTCCGAAGTGCTGCATGAAAAGCGCGCCCTCAGCGCCGATTTCGCCCTGCGCCTCTCGCGCTTGACCGGCGCCACGCCGGAAAGCTGGCTGCGCATGCAGGAAGCCCTGGATTTGTGGGAGTTGGCGCGGAAAAAAGCGGAGGAGTACGAGAAGATCGAGCGGGTGGCTGCGTAAGAAGCACCGAACCGACCCTTTTCCCGCGGACATATTCACGCGTCGCCGTCATGCCCGCGCTTGATTAGCCACAAAGTTCAGCACGTCATTCCGGGGCCGCGAAGCGGAGCTCGGAATCCAGAAAAAACGTCCATAAAACCTCTGGATTCCGGGTTCTGCCCTGACGGGCAGCCCCGGAATGACGGTTCTTGGGGATCGCTGAGTTTGATGGCTAATCAGGTGCCCGCATGCCTGCCCCCGCGAAAGCGGGGGGCGAAAATCCATGCCATGGTTTCTTACCAGGTAAGAAAAAAGCATCGCCATGTTGACCGTCACCGTCTCGGACAAAGGCCAGGTCATCCGCGCCGAAGTCAAGCGACAGGTCGCGCCCACCAGGGTCGAGGACGGCTTCGGCATGCTGGAGTGCGCCCGGCCGGGGAAAAGGGGTCTGGCAGATTTCGACGTGGCCGACGCCCTCGCCTGGCACGCCGAAGGCATGGATTTCGCCGACGCCCTGCATGTGCAGGCCAGCGGCCACTGCGAACAGTTGCTGAGCTTCGATGACCGCCGCTTCGCGCGGCGGGCGAAAAAATTGGGGCTCAAGCCGGAGGTGGTGGAGCCTCGTTCCTGAGATTCCGCCAGCTCCAGCATGCGGGGGGCCATGGACGTCGGTGCGGGGGTCGGACATGGATCGGCCACTGACGCCGAAAAATCCCCCTCATTCCCCCGCATGCAGTCGTACCACTTCCCCCGGCCAGGCCAGCAGCCGGGCATCGGCCGTGAGCAGGGGCAGTCCCCGCTCCAGCGCGGTCGCCAGGATGAAGCGGTCGGCCGGGTCGCGGTGCAGGTTTTCCAGTTGGCAGGCCAGCAAGGCGATATCGCCGTTCAGCGGGATCTCCGCCAGGCCGGCGCGCAACCAGTCCGCCCGCCAGCGCGGCGCGGGCGCCGGCAGGACGACGCGTCCGCGCTCGGCCAGCATCGCCACCTCCCAGAAGCTGATGGCGCTCACCGCCACCCCGCCCTCGCGCCAGGCCTTTTCGATGTGCCGCCGCGCCGCAGCTCCCAGGGCGGCATCATCGCGGTCCATCCACAGCAGGGCGTGCGTATCGAGGATCACGCCTGCGCTTCCCACAGGTCCGCCTCCAGCGGCGCGAGCACGTCACCGCGAATGTCCAGTCCGGCGTGCAGGCCGAACGGCGATGCCACGCGCCCGCCCGAATAAGGGCGCAACTCGGCGACCGGCCTACCGTTCTTGGTCACCACCCAGGTTTCGCCGGTGCGGGCGACGGTATCCATGAGCGCCAGGCATTTCGCCTTGAATTCAGAAGCTTGGATGCTGCGCATGAGGAAACTCCGGGTTAATGACCACGTGCATGACTATAGTCGGACACCTGGTCATGCACAAGGGGCCACGCAATCGATGGATCCCGTCCACGCCTGGGTGAAGCGTGCCGCCCGGCCCGCGTCCGGGGGGCAAACGGGTTGGCGCGGGAAGTGCTAATTCCTTGTCAGCTGGCCTCGGGTCGGCGGAAGCAGGACCCCAGTCTTCAACCCCTTTACTGGAGAAGACCATGAAACTCAACAAACTCGCCACCGCCCTGATGGCCACCGCCGCGATCGGCTTCGGCGGCTCCGCCCATGCCGCTGCGGTCGCCCTGGAACTCGCCCTGCTGGTGGACGTGTCCGGCAGCGTCGACGCCAATGAATACGCCCTGCAGAAGGGTGGCTTCGTCAGCGCCTTCCAGAATGCCGGCATCCAGGCCCAGATCGCTTCCCTCACCGGCGGCATTGCCGTGACCTACATCGAGTGGTCTGGCGCCGGCCAACAGGCCCAAGTTGGTCGACTGGACCCTGATCACGGACGCCGCGTCCTCCAACGCCTTCGCCACCGCCATCAACGGCACCAGCCGCGCCTTCTCCGGCCTGACCGCCCCCGGCAGCGCCATCAACTATGCCGCGCCTCTGTTCACTGGCAACGGCTTCGAAGGCGCCCGCTGGGTCATCGACGTGTCGGGTGATGGTTCTCAGAACGACGGCGCCAACACCCCCACCGCGCGCAACAACTTCCTGGCGATCGCCTCCGGCAGCGAAGGACTCACCAAGGGCATCAACGGCCTGGCAATTGATGAGGTTAACAGCACTATTGTATTTGACTGGTACAACGCCAATATCCAGGGCGGCGCCAACGCCTTCGTGATCGCGGCCAACTTCAACAACTTCAGCAGCGCCGTGGCCACCAAGATCGGCCGCGAAATCACCGTGCCGGAGCCCAGCGTGCTGGCCCTGCTCGGCCTCGGCCTCGCCGGTCTGGGCTTCATGCGCCGTCGCAAGGCCTGAAGCCCCACCCACTGTCGGAATTCTTGACCGCGACGGCGGCCTACGGGCCGCCGTTTTTTTGCCCGCTGCTTCATGCGGGCACGGGTTTTTTGCCTTTTTCCCACCGCCACGCCATACTGCATCGCATTCGCAACGCACGGAGACCTCCATGAAAACCGCCTCCCTTCCTTCCCTGCGGGTCGACCCGCAATTGCGCGAGGACGCGGAAAGCGTGCTGATCGAGGGCGAAAGCCTGTCCGCGTTCGTCGCCCAGTCGGTCCGCGCCAGCGTGGCGCAACGCCGGCTGCGCCGGGAGTTCCTCGCGCGCGGGCTGGCTTCGCGCGAGGCGGCGCGACGCGGCGGCGACTACTACCCGGCCGACGAAGTCCACGCCGAGCTGGACGCCATGTTGCGCGAGGCGGCGGGCTGATCGCCACGGCATGCCCTACGCGGTCCGCTACACCCGCGGCGCGCGCGAGGATCTGCGCCGGCTCTATCGCTTCCTGCTGGACAAGGATGTGGAAGCGGCCCGGCGCGCGCGCGACGCCATCGTCAAGGCGGTGGATTTCCTGCAAGATTCTCCGTTTTCCTGTCGCAAGGCCGACGCGGACGACCCTTTCCTGCGCGAACTGGTCATTGCCTTCGGCTCGGCGGGTTATGTCGCGCTGTTCGAGATCGAGGACGAGGCCACCGTCACCATCCTGGCCATCCGGCAGCAGTGGGAGTCCGACTATCATTGAGTCCGCGCACGGTAGCAATGGCAGTCGTGTAGTGGTGCGCTCTTGATGGTACCTATGTGAACTGTTCGCAGGGCGGCTTTAGACAACGGTAGGGCGGATGAGCGTAGCGTTATCCGCCGAACGGGACTTATAGGGCGGAAGGCGCTGCGCTTTTCCGCCCTACAGGCCATCCGCATACGTTCCGAACAGCGTGCAACAGTACACCAGTCATCCGGCGCGGGCAGCGTCGCCATGCCCGCTGGGCACCCGGATCCGGATTAGGTTGCCCTGGAATAAACCATGATAATCAATAGATAGCATTTCTATTTTCATGGTACTTTGCGGACATGATCCGCCGTCAGAACCACCTCCTGCGCATCGCCAGCCTGCTGGACGAGTTTCCGGTGGTCGCCCTGGTCGGGGCCAGACAAACCGGCAAGACCACCCTCGCCACCCTGTTTGCCGGGCCATTGCGGAGCCCCGTCCACCGCTTCGATATGGAAGATCCCCGGTCGGTGGCCCGGCTGGCGACGCCTATGCTCGCCCTCGAGCCGCTCGAGGGTTTGGTGATCATCGACGAAATCCAGCACAAGCCGGAACTCTTCGCCGCCCTGCGCGTATTGGCCGATCGGCCGCACAAGCCGTGCCGATTCCTGATCCTGGGTTCCGCCTCACCGGAATTGCCGCAACGCAGCGCGGAAAGCCTGGCCGGCCGCGTGGCCGTTCACGAGGTGTCCGGCTTTGATTTGCGCGAGGCCGGCGCGGAGCAGGTCGAGGCCCTCTGGCGCAGGGGCGGCTTTCCGCGTGCTTTCCTGGCGTCGAACGATGCCGCCAGCCTGCGCTGGCGGCGCGAGTTCATTCGCGCATACCTGGAGCGCGATATCCCCGCCCTCGGCTTTCGCCTGGCCCCGGCGACCCTGCGCCGTTTCTGGCAGATGTTGGCGCACTACTCCGGGCAAATCTGGAACGGAGCCGAACTGGCGCGGGCGTTCGGCGTCACCGAACCGACGGTACGCCATTACCTGGACATTCTGTGCGCCACGTACATGGTGCGCGCGCTGCCGCCCTGGCACGAAAATACCGGCAAGCGTCAGGTCAAGGCGCCCAAGGTCTTCCTGGCCGATAGCGGCATCCTGCACAGCCTGCTGGACATCGGCGGCAGCCAGGAAGCGCTGCTTGGCCATCCGCGAGTCGGCGCATCCTGGGAAGGGTTTGTCCTGCACCAGATCGTGCGCGCGCTCGATGCCGACTGGCATGGCTGCTACCACTGGCGCCTGCATACCGGCGCCGAGCTCGACCTGCTGGTGCTGCACAAAGGCAAAAGACTGGGGTTTGAAATCAAGCGCACCGACGCGCCGGTGGTCACCCCTTCCATGCGATCCGCCCTCGCCACGCTCAAGCTCGACCACTTGTTCGTCGTGCATGCCGGCAAGGAGTCCTGGCCGATGGGCGACCGCATCGAGGCTCTGCCGGTATCGCGGTGTTTTTTCAGGTTGCCGGAAGTTTGAGTGTTTGAGCGCGGTCCCCGCATACTCCGTCCGCGGGCGTCTCGGGCGAACTGCGCGAGCGGCCCCGGACTGGCACCGGACACCGCGAAATCAGCGATAATCACGGCGTTTTTCAGGCCGCCCGCTTTAACGGACAACGATACCCTCCCATGCTGCTCGGCTTCGTCATCCTCTACCTGATCCTCTCCATCGGCGTCGGCATGTATGCCGCGACGCGCGTGAAGAACACCGAGGACTATTTTTCGGCGGGCCGCTCGCTGCCCATGTTCATCGTCGTCGCCATGGTGTTCGCCACCTGGTTTGGCGCCGAGACGGTGCTGGGTATTCCCGCCACCTTCATGGAGGAGAACCTGGGCGGCACCATCTCCGATCCCTTCGGCGCCTCGCTGGCGCTGATCCTGTTCGGCCTGTTCATCGCCCGGCCGCTGTATCGCATGCGTCTGCTGACCCTCGGCGACTTCTACCGCCGGCGCTACAACCGGCCGGTGGAGGTGGCGATGTCGCTGGCCATCGCGCTGTCCTACCTGGGCTGGGTGTCGGCGCAGGTGGTGGCCCTCGGCCTGGTCTTCAACGTGCTGTCGGCCGGCGAGATCAGCCAGGTCCAGGGCATCCTCATCGGCGCCTCGGTGGTGCTGCTCTACACCCTGTTCGGCGGCATGTGGTCGGTGGCGCTCACCACTTTCCTGCAGATGACGGTGATCGTCGTCGGCCTCTTGTGGATCACCTGGCTGGTCGGCGCCATGCCGGAGGTGAACGGGGTGGCGCCGGTCGTCGAGCACGCGGCGGCGGCGGGCAAGTTCGAGTTCTGGCCGGAGCTGGAGTGGGTGGCCATCATCACCTTCGTCGCCGGCCTGCTCACCATGGGCTTCGGCTCGGTGCCGCAGCAGGACGTGTTCCAGCGCGCCAACAGCGCGAAGAACGAGCGCGTGGCGGTGTGGGGCACGGTGATCGGCGGCGTCGCCTACCTGCTGTTCGCCGCGGTGCCGCTCTACCTCACCTACGCCGCCACCCTGGTCGACCCGGCGCTGACCGGCGCCCTGCTGCAGGAGGACGCGCAACGCGTGCTGCCCGGCTTCGTCGCCGCCCACCTGCCGCTGGCGGCGCAGATCATTTTCTTCGGCGCCCTGCTGTCGGTGATCATGTCCACCGCCTCGGGCACCCTGCTGGCGCCCTCGGTGACCATTTCCGAGAACATCCTCAAGGGCTTCCTGTCGGAGCGCAACCTGGAGGACCGCCACTTCCTGACCATCACCCGCGGCGTCGTGGTGGTGTTCACCATCGGCGTGGTGCTGTATTCGCTGTGGTCGCTGCAACACGAAACCAGCATCCACAGCATGGTGGAGAACGCCTACAAGGTCACCCTGGCCACCGCCTTCGTGCCGCTGGTGGCGGGCCTGTTCTGGAAGCGCGCCAACAACGCCGGCGCCGGCCTGTCCATCATGCTCGGGCTGCTCGCCTGGCTGGCCATGGAGTTCCTCGCCCCCGAGGGCGCGCTGCCGCCGCAGTTCGCCGGCTTCCTGATGTCCTGCGCGGGCATGCTGCTGGGCTCGCTGCTGCTCGGACGCAAGGTGGCGTCCTGAATTAGAATGCGCGCCACATCCGGCGACGAACCCCGCACCCCACCCGACTCCGCATGGCCACTGCTCCCGATCGCGACCGACTGCCGGCAATCGAAGACGACGCCGACCTGCCCGGCGACGACGCCTCCGCCGCGGCGTCTCCGGCCGGCACGCGCTGCCCGCACTGCGGCAGCGACGGCGTGCGCGTCTCGCACCGGCACAGCGCCTCGTCCGAGCACGTCACCTACCGCTGCCGCGCCTGCAAGCGCCACTTCCGGGTGGCGGCGGGTCCGGATCGCAAGAAACTGCTGACCGGCCTGGCGGTGGCCGGCGTCGCGCTGGTGGCCGTGGTGTTCGGCCTGCTCGATCCGCAGGATCCGCCGGCGGGCGGCAGTGGCGCGGTGACCATCAGCGCGGACGACCAGACGCGCCTGAAGAACTTCGAAACCGCCGCCAAGCGGGGGGAACTGGAGGCGCAGTCCGAACTCGGCCGCATCCACTGGCAGCGCGGCGAATACCCCGAGGCCCTGCCCTGGCTGCACGCCGCCGCCGGCCGCGAGCACGCCGAGGCGGAGTACCTGCTGGGCATGGCCCACCTGCAGGGGCGCGGCACCGTGCAGAACTACCGCGCCGCGCTGGAGCAGTTCAGCAAGGCCGCCGAGCACGGCCAGCTCGACGCCCAATACCAGCTCGGCATCTTCCACCGCGACGGCCTGGCCACCGACGCCAGCAAGGAGACCGCCTATCTCTGGTTCAACCTGGCCGCCGCGCGCGGGCACGCGGACGCCCTGGTGATGCGCGACCGCCTGGCGGCGGTGATGAGCGGCGAAGAACTGCTGCGCGCCCAGGAAGCCAGCCAGCAGGCCCTGCGGCGCTTCGAGGGCGCCAAGGCCGCGCCGCCACCCGTGGCCCGGGCCGCCGAGACGCCCGCGCGCTGATCCGGGAATGCGCGCCGGCCGGGCCGGCTTGAGCGGCGATCGCCGTCATGCCAGCATGGCGCGCCCGCGTCCCGCACCCCCCATGTCCACCCCGTCACCCCGCCTTCCCTTCTATCTGGCCCTGTACGCGCTGCTGATCCTCTTCGGCAGCCTGCATTCCAGCCATCCGCCCGAGGCATGGGGGGACTGGTCGCTCGCCTTCCTGTTCGAGCCGCTGCCGCCCTACATCACGCGCACCGACATCTCCACCAACCTGCTCGCCTACCTGCCTTTCGGCTATCTGCTGGCGCGGCTGCGCGATCCTGCTGGCGAGCCTGGGCGGGATGGCCCTGAGCGTGCTGCTGGAAAGCCTGCAAGGCCTGCTGTCCGATCGCATCGCCTCCAACCTGGACGTCGCCCTGAATCTGCTCGGCGCCCTCGCCGGCGCCCTGCTCACCTTGCACCACAACCGCTGGCGCCGCGCCGGCAAGGCCCTCGGACGCTGGCGCCGACGCTGGTTCCGCGCGCAATGGTGGGCCAGCGCCGGTCTGGGGCTGCTGGCGTTGTGGGGCTTCGCGCAGTTCTCCCTGCTGCCCTTCCCCGGCGCCGGCTGGCTCAGCCTGCACCTGCGGCCGTTCGACACGCCGGTGGAAGCCTTCACCCAACTCAACCTGTACTGGTTCGCCGCCGTCTTCCTGGAAATGGCCGCCGTCGGCGCCTTCGCCGCCTGCCTGCTGAAACCGGGGCGCTACGTGCCGGCCACGCTGCTGCTGTTCCTCGCCGGCTTCGCCATGAAGCTGCTGGTCGCCACCCTGCTGCTGAAACTGCGCGCGGTCGGTGGCGTGTTGTCGCTGGAAAGCCTGGCCGCCTTCCTGCTTGCCTTCTGGTTCCTGCTGGTGCCCCTTGTATCCAGGCAGCGCCTTGCCGTCGCCCTCGGCCTGCTCGTCGCCATCCTGGCGCTGCGCGGATGGCAGGCCGACTACCTGCTGTGGCCCATCGCCAGCGTGTTCAACCTGGTTGGCCTGGCCAAGGCGGCGGCGTCGTTCTGGCCCTATCTGGCGATCGCGGTGCTGACGGCGGTCTGGCTGGATCGTCGCGCCCTCTCCGCGCCGCCACGCGCGGACGCGCGCCACTCATAACCCGCGCCGAGCAGCAGCAGGGCCACCAGCAGGGTGGCCAGGCGGGGGGCGTCGAGCAGGCTGTCGAACAGGCCGACGGTGAGCAGGCCCGCGAGCGAGGCCAGCCAGGTCCAGGCCAGGCGGTGGCCGCCCCACGCCGCGCGGGCCAGGCGCCGGAAGGCGAGCAGGCTGAGGCCGACGAAGCCGATCAGGCCCAGCCAGCCCATCTCGAACAGCACGTGCACCCAGACGTTCTTGATGTGCCAGGGCAGGTGGCTGTGGGTCTTGAAGAACCAGCAATCGCCGCCGGAGCGGAAATCGCCGTTGCACAGCAGATCGCGGCCGTCGGCATCGACGAGGCGCAGGTTATCCACTTCGACGACGCCCGAGCCTGGCTTGTACAGGAACAGTTCCACCGGCGGCCGCGCCCACCACGCCGCCTTGCCCACCTCGGCGCTGGCAAACTGCCGGTTCAGCCGGTGCCATTGCCCGTCTCCCGGCACGTCGAAGGCCATCCATTCGCACTGCCGCGAGTTCAGCAACTGCTTTTCGCAGACCGGCGTGTCCAGGCGGGCCTGGCCCTCGCGCGTGCGCACGTCGAGTTCCAGCCGGTAGGCGCGCCCCGCCGCGAAGTCGATGCGCTGCGCGTGGTACATGGTGGCGCCGCTGCCCAGGCGCAGGTAGGTGTTGTCGCCCTCGCGGGCGAAGCCATAGGTGGCCGGCTGTGCATCGCGTGGCCCGCGTTCCAGGTACTTGCGCGGGAAGCTGCCCAGGCCGGAGCCGAACAGGCCGGCGCGCCAACCCTCGTCGGCCAGGGCCAGGGCGCTGCCCCAGTGGTCCATGCGGATGCCCCAGTCGCGCGCGGTATCGGCGAAGCGCTGCTGGAAGTGTACGCCGCCCACGCCCGCCGCCACCACCAGGCCCACCAGAACCAGGGCGGACAGCGGCGCCAGCAAGCTGCCACGGCTACCAGGTCGGCCGCTGCGCCATGCGCGCAGGCTGGCGACCGCCAGGATCACCACCACCACCGCCGCCGCCAGGACGCCGCCGCGCGAAACCGTGTAGACCATGACGTAGGCGGTGAGCAGCATGAGCGGCAGGGTGAACAGGGCATCCCGCGCCCGCTGCGTGGCCAGCCAGAGGAAGGGCAGCGCCGCCACCAGGTAGGCCTCGATGTGGCCGCCGCCGGTGTGCATGCTGGAAAAGGTGGAAACGATGCGGTAGTTCTCCAGGCGGCGGGCGAAGTCCACGAACAGGTGATGTTCCCAGGCCCCCACCAGGCCCACCCCCAGCAGGCCCAGGCCCATGCCCAGGGCCAGCAGGCGGCCGAGTGCCTGGCGATCGACGCCCGCCCGGCGGATCCACAGGTAGAGCAACGCCCCCCAGGCAAACCCCTTGGCCACGCGCAGGGCGTTGTAGGAACTCCAGTAGCTGGAGAAGGCGTTCGCGTCCAGCGGCGCGAGCGGCAGCAAGCCGACCGCCAGCGCGGCCAGCACCGACAGGCCGAACAGTCCCGTCAGCGCCAGGCGCGACAGCGGCGGCGGCCGTGGCGCCGCGGCCGGGCGGCGCAGCAGCAGGACCGCGAGGGTCACCGCCATGAGCAGATCGAACTCGTCGAGAAAGTAACGCCCGCTCCAGGGCGCCAGGTCCAGCAACGGCAGCGCGGCCGGCACCGCCACCAACCAGGCGAGGGGACGGAACCAGAGCAGTGTGGCGTACAGCGTCAGTCCCAGGCCCAGCAGCAGCGGCCAGCGCGGAAAATCCCAGAGGCCGGCGGCCACCGCCAGCAGCACGGCGAAACCGGCCAGCAGGCGCAGGGGGCCGGCGTGGGCAACCGCGGCGGCGCCTTCCGCGGTTTCCCGCGCCTGCGTGGGCGGCACGCTTTCTTCCGCGGCGGGCACGGCGGCGTGTTCGGAAAAGGAGGGACGGCTGGTCCGCGCGCCAGCTTCCTCCACCCGGGTGCCGCCTGTGCTCCGCAGCCCACCGCCATCGCGCGTGGCCCGTCCCAGCCACAGCCCCAGGGCCAGGCCCGGCAGCGCGAACAGCAATTCCAGGGCGTCGCCGACGCGCACCTCGGGCAGCGCCGGCAAGCCCACCGCCAGCAGCACCACGGCGGCCGGCGCCCAGCGTCGCAGGGCGCGATCCCAGCCGGCAAGGCTGGCGAGAAAACCCAGCGGCACCCACAACATGGCCGCCTTGATGCCCAGGTACACCTGTTGCGCCACCGCGCGGCCATAGCCGGCAAGATCGAACTCGACCAGCGCCGGCGCGAACAGGGGCGCGCGCGCATCCAGGGGCACCAGCACGCCGATCAGGGCGGCCAGCAGCAGCGCATACCAGAATGGCGACGCGCGCTCCGGGATGGGCTTGACCGTGTGGGAACGGGGAACGGGCATGGGCGGGAACGGTGCGGTCGCGCGCGGCAGGTGGACGGGGCGCCAGTTTACCCCGCGCCGGGAGACGGGTCAGGGTGACACGAGTGGGGTTGCTTCTCCCATACCTGACGCCTACGGCGCAACGGAGGCATCAACCTTGATTCCTCGGTTGAACA
>JBBIIR010000033.1:0-11255 GCA_037446455.1 Hydrogenophilales bacterium
CTGCTGCGTCAGCTCATGGCACTCGGCGGCATGGCTGGCGGCGGCGGGGGAGGCGGCATCGGCGGCGTCGTCGGCGGGCCGCCGGGCTTCGGTGGCATGCCGGGCGCGGCTGGCGGCATGGCCGGCATGCTGTCCGGTCAGGCCGGCGGCGCAGCCCTTGCAGCCCCGGTGATCAGCAGCCTGACCCAGCTCCAGCGCGGGCAGGCCGAGGCGGTGGCGGCGGCGGGCCTGGACGGGGCCCGCATCAGCGACGGCCAGGTCAATATCCTGCGCGAGATCCGCAACAGCCCGGTGGCGGGCGGCATGGGCCAGATGGATGCGCTAACGCTGGACATCGTCGCCATGGTGTTCGACTTCATCCTCGACGACCTGCGCATCCCCGATGCCATGAAGGCCCTGATCGGCCGCCTGCAGATTCCGGTGCTGAAGGTGGCCATGCTGGACCCCGCCTTCTTCTCGCAGAAGACCCATCCCGCACGCCGCCTGCTCGACGCGCTGGCCGAGGCCTCGATGGGCTGGAACGAGGACGAGGGCCACGAAAGCGAGCTGTATCGCAAGGTCGATGAACTGGTCCAGCGCATCCTCAACCAGTTCGATGAGGACATGAATGTATTCGCCGGCGGGCTGGAGGATTTGCTCGGCTTCCTGGCCGAGGAAAAACAGCGCATCGATGCGCTCACCAGCCGCAGCGCGCAACTGCTGCGCCGGCGCGAACAGGGCGAACTCGGTCGCATCGTCGCCCACAACGAGGTGGAAAGCCATCTGTTCGACCAGCCCATGCCGGAGTTCATCCGCGCCTTCCTGCTGGGCCACTGGGAACAGGTGCTGGCCTCCCACTGCGCGCGCGACGGGGAAGGCGGGGAAACGTGGAGCCAGGCCCTGCGCAGCATGGACGACCTGATCTGGAGCGTGCAGCCGAAGACCCGGCAGGACGACCGCAAGCGCCTGGTGGCCTTGCTGCCCGACCTGCTCAAGCGCCTGGACGAGGGTTTCCAGGTCCTCGACACGCCGGCGGAGATTCGCGACCAGTTCTTCACCGGCCTGGTGAAATGCCATGCCGTGGCGGTGCGCGCGGGTTTGCGCGGCGCCGGGGATGCGCCGCCGCCGCCCGAGCCGGCGCCCATTCCGGCGCCGGCGCCGGCCGCGGCGCTGACGGGCGATGCGGATTTCGCCGAGATCCCGGTGCTGACCGAGGTGGTGGAAGTCGATGCCGATCTGATCCAGGAAATCGCGGCCGAACCCGAGGAACGCACCGTGGTCGAGGAAATCGTCATCGGCGACGTCGGCTGGCTGGCGCGCGGCGGCGATACGCCCTGGCAGGACGAGCACGATCTGCAGGTGCAGAAAATCAAGCGGGGAACCTGGATCGAATACACCCAGGACGACGGTTCCACGGCGCGCGCCAAGCTGGCCTGGGTCAGCCCGCTGAAGGGCATCTATCTGTTCACCAACCGGCTGGGCCAGCGCGCCATGTCCATCGAGGGCGCCGGGCTGGCCGCCAAGTTCCGCCAGGGCCAGGCGCGCATCATCGACGATGTGCCGCTGATGGAGCGCGCGGTGAGCAATCTCCTGGAAAAACTCCAGCAGAAGGTGTCCTAGCGCATATGTCCGCGCCCCTGCCCGCCCTGTTCGTCGGCCATGGCACGCCGATGAACACGCTGGAGCGCAACGTCAACAGCCGCGCCTGGCGCGACATCGCCGCCGAACTGCCGAGACCCGGGGCGATCCTGGCGATCTCGGCGCACTGGTATGGACCCGGCCTGGCGGTCACCGCCAGCGAACAGCCCGCCACCCTGCACGATTTCAGGGGATGCCCGCGCGAACTTTTCGAGTTCCGCTATCCGGCGCCCGGCGACCCCGCCCTCGCCGAGCGCGTCGCCGCCCTGCTGGCGCCGCTTCCCGTCGACTCCGACCTGGAGTGGGGACTGGACCACGGCACCTGGTCGGTGCTCGCCCATCTTTTTCCGGGCGCCGATATCCCGGTGGTGCATCTGCGTCTGGACCGCACCCAACCGCCCGCATGGCATGCCGATCTGGCGCGCCGCCTGGCGCCGTTGCGCGAAGAGGGCGTACTGCTGCTGGGCAGCGGCAACGTGGTGCACAACTTGCGGCGCATGGATCTGGCCTGCGCGGAAAGCACGTTCGCCTGGGCGGATCGTTTCAACACGCGCGTGCGCGAGGCCCTGCTGGGCATGGATGTCGACGCGCTGGTCGATCTGGCGGCGGCCGCTACCCCGGACGAGGACGCGCGCCTGGCCGTGCCGACGCCCGAACATTACCTGCCGCTGCTCTACATCGCGGCGCAGTGGCGCGAAGGCGAGGCCGTCCGCTTGTTCAACGACCGCATCGAGTACGGCTCCATCGGCATGTTGTGTTGCCGGGTGGGCTGATCACAGCAGGCGCCAGGCCAGCGTCTCCCCGGCCCTGAGCGGCGCCACGCCGGAGGGATGATCGGCCGCCACCGGGGTGTTTTCCCGCACCAGGGTGACGCGTTCCGTGTTGCGCGGCAGGCCGTAGAAATCCGGGCCGTAATGGCTGGCGAAGGCTTCCAGCCTATCGAGGGCGCCGGCGCCGTCGAAGATTTCCGCGTACAACTCCAAGGCGGCGTGCGCCGTGTAGATACCGGCGCAGCCGCAGGCCGATTCCTTCGCTTCCCTGGCGTGCGGGGCGCTGTCGGTGCCGAGGAAGAACTTGGCGCTGCCGCCGGTGGCCGCCTCCAGCAGGGCGAGCCGGTGGACCTCGCGCTTGAGCACGGGCAGGCAGTAGTAGTGCGGGCGTATGCCGCCCCGGAACATGGCGTTGCGGTTGTAGAGGAGGTGATGCGCGGTGAGGGTCGCCGCCACGTTGGCCGGCGCCGTCGCCACGAACTCCGCGGCGTGGCGGGTGGTGATGTGCTCCAGCACGATCTTGAGGCGGGGCAGCCGCTGCGTCAGGGGCAACAGGATGCGCTCGATGAACACCGCTTCGCGATCGAACACGTCGACGCCCGGATCGGTGACCTCGCCATGCAGCAGCAGCGGCATGCCGGCTGCCTGCATGGCTTCCAGCACGGCCTGCACGCGATGGATGTCGGTGACGCCGGAATCCGAGTGGGTGGTGGCGCCGGCCGGGTAGTACTTGACCGCCTTGACGAAGCCGCTGGCCACGGCCCGGGTGATTTCCGCCGGATCGGTATTGTCGGTAAGGTAGAGCGTCATCAGCGGCTCGAAGCGCATGCCGGCGGGCAGCGCGGCGAGGATGCGGTCGCGGTAGGCGGCGGCCTCGGCGACGCTGCGCACCGGCGGCTTCAGGTTGGGCATGACGATGGCGCGCGCGAAACGCGTGGCGGTGTCGGGCAGCACGGCGGCCAGCATGGCGCCGTCGCGCAGGTGCAGGTGCCAGTCGTCCGGGCGGGCGAGGGTCAGGCGGTCCATGCTCATTCCTCTTTCTTCATAGACAGGGCGAGATCGTACAGCGCGTTCTTGCGCGCGCCGCTGAGCCGCGCGGCCAGGTGGGCGGCCTGGCGCACCGGCAGTTCCTCCAGCAGGATGCGCAGGATTCGCCGCGCCTCGGCGTCGTCTTCGCCGGCGGCGGCGGGCGCGGGGGGCGAGACGACGAGGACGAATTCGCCGCGCCGGTGGTGTTCGTCCGCCGCCAGCCAGGCCGGCGCGGCGGCCAGCGGGCAGGTATGGATCTGCTCGAAACGCTTGGTGAGTTCGCGCGCGATGAGGAGCTCGCGCTCGCCGCCGAGAATTTCGAGCAGGTCGCCGACGCATGCCTCGACGCGATGCGGCGCCTCGTACAAGACCAGGGCGCAGGGCAGGGCGGCGAGGTCGCGCAGGGCCTGGCGGCGGGCGGCGGATCGGGCCGGCGGGAAACCGACGAACAGCCAGGGGCCTTCCATGCCCGCTACCGAGAGGGCGGCGGCGACCGCGCTGGCGCCCGGGATGGGGCTAACCGGCAGGCCCGCCGCGCGTGCGGCGGCGACCAGGCGGGCGCCGGGATCGGAGATGCCCGGCGTGCCGGCATCCGAGATGTAGGCCACGCTTTTTCCGGCCCGCAGGGCCTCCACCAGGCGCGTGGCGGCGGCGGCCTCGTTGTGCTCGTGCAGCGCGAGCAGCCGCGCGCGGATGCCGTGGGCGGCGAGCAGGGTCTGGCTGGCGCGGGTGTCCTCCGCCGCGATGAGATCGGCCGTGCGCAGCACATCCAGGGCGCGCAGGCTGATGTCGCGCAGGTTGCCGATGGGGGTGGCGACGATGTGCAGGGTGCCGGGCCGCGCGGGTTGGGGGGTGTCGAACATGGGTCTTGTGCGGGTAAGCTGACGGCAGTGTAGCGAACTCGCATGGCTGGGTGGCCGTTCCGTGTCACGTAAGTTGTCGGCCAGCCATGCGAGTTCCCTCACCCCCCCGCCCCTCTCCCGCTTGCGGTAGAGGGGAGCTTCGAGAAGTCGCCGCGCGACTTGCATGGGAAAGGGAGGCGGACATGGGCAGGGATGCCGCATCCATCGGCGCGGCGGCCGAACGGCGGGCGGCCGAATTCCTGGCGCGGCGCGGCCTCAAGCCGGTGGCGAGCAATTACCGTTGCCGTGGCGGGGAAGTCGATCTGGTCATGCGCGAGGGCGACATCCTGGTGTTCGTGGAAGTGCGCGCGCGCGCGTCCACCCGTTACGGCGGCGCGGCGGAGAGCATCACCACCGCCAAGCGGGCGCGCCTCATCCTGGCGGCGCGCCACTTTCTGGCCCGTCATGGCGTCGACGCGCCCTGCAGATTCGACGCGGTGCTGCTGGATGGTGGCGATTTGACCTGGATCAGGAACGCTTTCGAGGTCTGATGGATCGAAGCCGACGATCGCAAGGCGGCGCCCGCTATAATTTTCCGCACCTTTCACCTTTCACCTTTCACCTTTCACCCCCCATGCCCCTCACCCAGCGCATCCACGACCAGCTGCAGGCCTGCATCCAGGTGCTGAGCGATGCCGGCGGCAGCCTGGCGGAGCCGCTGGGCACGGCCGCGCGGGCGATGACCGATTGCCTGCTGGCGGAAGGCAAGATTCTGACCTGCGGCGTCGGGCCCTCCGGCCTCGCGGCGCGACACCTGGCGGCCATCCTGGTGGACCGGCTGGACAAGGAGCGGCCCGGCCTGGCCGCCATCGCCCTGCATGGCGACGGCGCCGGCATGGTGGACGAGGCGGACTTTTCACCGGCTTTCGCGCGCCAGATCGCCGCCCTGGGGCATCCCGGCGACCTGCTGGTGGTGTTTTCCGTCTATGGCCAGGCCCGCGCCGTGGTGGAGGCCATCCATGCCGCCCACGAACGCGATCTGCGGGTGGTGGTGCTGGCCGGCGGGGATGGCGGCCAGGCCGCCGAAATCCTCACCGAGAACGACGTGCTCATCTGCCTGCCGGCCGAGTCCGCGGCGCGCATCCACGAGGTCACGCTTTTTGCCGTCCACGCCCTGTGTGACGGCATCGATTACTTTCTGCTTGGAGCCTGAACCATGAAAAAACTGTTGCTTGTCACCCTGCTGGGCCTGTCGACGCTCCCTATGACCGGCTGCGCGCCGCTGGTGGTGGCCGGCGCCGGCACCGGCGTCCTGATGTACGAGGACCGCCGCTCCAGCAGTGCCTTCGTTGCGGACCAGGAAATCGAACTCAAGGTGGCCGGCGAGATTCGCGAGAAATACGGCAAGAACACCCACGTCAACGTCACCAGTTACAACCGCCGCGTCATGCTCACCGGCGAGGTGCCGGATGCCGCCGTCCGCGAGCAGATCGCGGCCTTCGCGCGCGGCGTCAAGGATGTACGCGAAGTGCAAAACGAGCTGGTCATCGGCGAAACGAGCAGCCTCCTTGCGCGCAGCCGCGATGCCTACATCACCAGCAAGGTGAAAACCCGGTTCCTGGATGACAGGCGCTTCAGCGCCAATCACGTCAAGGTGGTCACCGAGGCGCGCACGGTTTTCCTGATGGGTCTCGTCAAGCGCGAGGAAGGCGATGCCGCCGCCGAGATCGCCGCGCGAACCAGCGACGTCGTCAAGGTGGTGAAGGTGTTCGACTATATCGATTGACGGTGTGTCGATTGACGATCGCCGCGCGGGCTCCGACCGGCTCCGCTTGTCCGCGCGCGCCGGGATCGACAGAATGCGGGCTTGTTCCCCCCGTCTGGAGGCGAAGCATGCGCACGCGAGATAAGCTGAGCCGGTTGCTCCTGGCCGCGGCCCTTTTCGGCCCCGCCGCCGCGGCCGCCGAAACCGGTGTCGGCATCACCCAGGACATCGCCGGGGTGGACGTGCGGCACCAGGGTGGCATGGTGCGCATCGAGCGCAATCCGGATACCGAGAACATGCTGGATCCGGATTTCTCCCTGACCTCGCGGCCTTGTCCGCCCTTCTGCATCCAGCCCATGACGCTGGCGCCGGGGGTGGAAACGATCGGTGAGCTGGAACTGCTGGCTTACCTGAAACGGGTCGGCAACGATGCCGGCGTGCTGGTCATCGATTCACGCGACGGTGACTGGCCCCTGCGTTCCGGCATCATTCCCGGCGCGGTCATGCTGCCCTGGCAGGACCTGCACCCCGCGCATGCCGACGCGGAGAAGATCGCCGAGATCCTGGTGTTCCGCTTCGGCGCCTCGCGCCAGGGCGTCCTCTGGAATTTCGAGAACGCGAGGACCCTGGTGTTCTACTGCAACGGGCCCTGGTGCGGGCAATCGCCCACCAATATCAAGCAATTGCTGGCCGTGGGTTATCCGGCGCACAAACTCAAGTGGTATCGTGGCGGCATGCAGGACTGGAAAATGCTGGGGCTGACCACGGTAGCCCCGCCCAAGCCGCAGTAATCCCACGCTCGTTCGCGTCACTGACGTTCTCATTGGAAGGAAGTCGCACATGAAACGCTCGCTCGTCGCCGTTCTGGCACTCTCCCTGGCCGCGCCCGCGCTGGCCCAGCAGGCCGCCGCCCCCGCCAATCCCTACCTGCGGCACGTGCCGATCACCGCCGGCCCGATGGTGCTGCCGGTCTCCCCAGGCGGCCGTGGGACCCGGCCTTACGAGATGTCGCGCATCATCCCGCCGGAGGAGAAGGATCGACTCATGAAGCAGATGATGCCGATGCTGGGCACCATGACGCGCATGAACGTGAAGGACGTCATGAACCTCATGGCCGTCAAGTACAAGGCCAAGCCCGGCCTGTCCTTCGACGACGTCAAGCAGTCCATGGAACTGCGCGCCAACCAGCTCAACTTCAAGAAGGTGGGCGAGAGCCCGATGTGGAAGGACATCCAGGCCGTGCTCGGCGACATGGACGCGCCGCGCATGGAGGTCTACCATTATTGCGACATCGCCGCCGGCCGCGCGGTCTTGCAGTACGCGCCGGAATCCATCGTCTACCTGCCCTGCCGCATCGCCATCATGGAGGACGCCGACAAGCAGATCTGGGTGCTGACCCTGGACTGGAACACGTCCTGGCTGGATTCCATCTCCGGCAAGATGGGCACGCCGGACGAGCTGATGAAGCACGCCAAGGACATCCGCGACAAGATGGACAACATCATGCGCGCCGCCGCCGACGGCGACATCTGATGCCCCACCGGGAAGCCGTCGACCTTGCGCTAACCGGTATTGTATCGACCGCGCCGGCTTGTCCGGCGCGGTTGTTTTCCGCTCCGCGACCTGTCTGGAGATTGTGATGAAACGTCTCGTCCTGTTCCTGCTTGCCGGCGTTGCCGGCGCTTCCCATGCCTTCGGTCCCGCCGCAAGCATGTATCCCGTTCCGGGTTTGTATCCCTATGCGGGCGTCAACCCCCTGGCTCCCGGCCTGCTGGGTGGAAGCCCGTTCGGTTATGGCGGCTATGGCGCCAGTCCGCTTGGACTGGGCAACCCGCTGGGCATGGCCGCGCCCCTGGGGCTGGGCAATCCGCTGGGCATGGCCGCGCCCCTGGGGCTGGGCATGGCGACTCCGCTGGCTGGCGGCTTGCTGGGTGGCCCGATGCACCCGGCCATGCAGCTGACGCCCAACATGATGTCGTACCAGCACTACAACCAGTTGGCCAATCCCTATGCCGGCGGCCCGTTCGCCGGCAATCCCTACCTGCAGCGCAGCCTGCCCAACCCGTTCGCCGCTCCGGCGTTTTCGCCCTCCATGCCGACGGTGCCCACCCTGCCGTTCGCCGCGCCGCAGCAGCAAGGTGGTTTCGCCGGTTTCATGCCGACGCCGCCGCCACAGGCCCCGTCGTACTGGCCGCTTGCGACGCCCGCGCCGGCGCCGGCGCCGCTGTCCTCACCCTGGGCCGCGCCACCGGTGGCGGTCCCGGCCGCGCAGCCAGGCGTGTTCCCCTTCCCGCTGACGGTCCCTCCCCAGGTCGCGCCGGCGCCGGCCCGGGCCTCGGCGCCTCAGTCCGCCGCGCCTGGCTTGCTGCCTTTCCTGATGCCGGCGTCGCCGGCGCAGCAACCCGCGCCGGTGCGGCCCGCCACTCCCGTTCCCGCCGCTCCAGCCGCGCCGCAGCCGGCGACATCGGGCCTGCTGCCGTTCTGGCCGATGCTGCCGCCGCTGGCATCTCCCCAGCCGGCCGCCAAACCACCCGCGCAGGCCGCGGCGCCGGCGCCTCCCGCACCGGGAGCGGCCGGGCCGACGGCCGCGCCCCTGGATCCCGCCACCTTCATGCAGATGTTCATGAAGCCGGCCGAGGCGCCCAAATGAACCTGTCGCGAAGCATCCGGGCGTGACCTGGCTAGGCCTGTAGTGGACATTGCGCGGATAATGCCGACATGAACACGCCAGATCATCCTTCTCCACGGCAGCGCCTCAAGGCCTTGCTGGCCATACCGGACAGCCAGCGCAGCGAGGCGCAGTGGGACGAAATCGTCGAGCTCGAAATCACGCTCGCCCCCGGCAATCGGGACGACGCGCCGCATCCGGGTCCGCGCGACAAAGGTCCCGCGGCGGGTTCCGGCAAACCCTCGGCAGCCCCCCCCGCGGGGGGGCGGCGATCCTCGCGCCGCTTCAAGAAGAAACCCAAGGCCGAGCCGGTCTGAGCCGGACACGGACGAAGGTCCGTCGTCAGCCGGGTGGTGTGCCGGCGGCGGCTTGCGTCGCGGCGGTGAGCGCGCGCATGTCGGCCATGATCGGCGCCACCACCGGCTCGATCTTGCGGCGCATGAGGGAACCGATGGCGGTGGAGCGGGCGAAGATGGCCTTCACCGAGCCCTCCTGGACACCGGCCAGCCGCGCCGCCGCCTCGATCAGCGGGGCAAAGCGCTGGCGGGCATCGCGGCCCGGCGGATCGATCCCCTCGGGCCAGGCTTCGGGTCCGCTGAAATAGCGGCCGATGGCATTCAGGGTGCGGGTGACCACTTCCTGCGTCTCCGGCCTTTCCAAAATTTCCACGGCGGCGGCCAGGAAGGTCTGGCCCTGGCCCGAGAGGGCGCGCTCCAGGGCCAGGGCGACAGGCTGGCCGGCGGCGATCTGCCCGGCCAGGGCGGCGCGGACGGCGGGGAGTTCGGCGTGATCCGGTCTGGCCAGGGGCAGACTGGCCGCCGCCAATTCCAGGAAAGCCACGTAATGGCTGTTGCTGCGCTTGCCCCGCTTCCAGGTGGCCTCCATTTGTTCGCGCGAGAGCACGCCGGAGTAGAGCAGCACCGCCACGGTGTCCATGATGGCGAGGTGGTCGTCCTGCAGGAAGGGCAGATGTTCCACCAGGAAATCCGCCAGCACCTTGCCCATCTCCCCTTGGGCGACCGCGTCCCGGCGCAGCATGAGGCGGGCGTTCTCGATGGTGGGCTGGGTCCACCAGGCGTGGCGGGCCAGTTCGTCGGTGAGGGCGGGGGAATACACCACCGCCACCACCGCCTCGGGTTCGCCGGTGAGCAGCAGCTTGCCCAGGTTGATGCCTTCCATCTGGCCGTGCCGCGTCCAGCGCGAGAGGTAGACCGGGTAGCCGCCGGGCGAGCCCAGGGCGTGGCCGGAGAGCAGTTCGCGGATCAGGCGCAGGTACTTGTCCGGCCGGCAGTTGGGCGCCAGGGGAATGCTGGCTTCGCCCTGGTCGGTGAGGGCGTGCAGCACCAGCTTGGATTCGTCGATGCGCACCGCCTTCAGGTCCTGGGCCAGCAGGACTTCCAGGCGGAAGCTGTCCTCGGGGGAGAGGTCTTCGTGCATCCCTCGAATTCAGCCGGCCAGTTTCTCGAAGCAGCGGGCTGCGGCGGCAATGGTGGCGTCGATGTCGGCGTCCGCGTGGGCGGCGGAGACGAAACCCGCCTCGAAGGCGGAGGGCGCTAGATAGACGCCCTCCAGCAGCATCAGGTGGAAGAAGCGGTTGAAGGCGTCCTTGTCGCTTTGCATGACCTCGGCGTGGGAGGTGGGCGGGGTGGCGCGGAAATACACGCCGAACATGCCGCCCACGCTGTCGGCCGAGAAGAGGATGCCGGCGTCCTTCGCGGCGGCGGACAGGCCGTCGACCAGACGCCGGGTTTTCGCGGTCAGCGCCTCGAAGAAGCCGGGGGCGGAAATCTTCTCCAGGGTCTTCAGGCCGGCGGCCACCGCCACCGGATTGCCGGACAGGGTGCCGGCCTGGTAGACCGGACCCAGGGGCGCGAGCTTGTCCATGATCTCGGCCTTGCCGCCGAAGGCGCCCACCGGCAGGCCGCCGCCGATGACCTTGCCCAAGGTGGTGAGGTCCGGGGTGATGCCGTAGAGGCCCTGCACGCAGCCGGCGCCTACGCGGAAACCGGTCATGACCTCGTCGAAGATGAGCACGGCGCCGTGCTTCGTGCAGTTCTCGCGCAGGGCTTCGAGGAAGCCCGCCCTGGGCTTGATCAGGTTCATGTTGCCGGCCACCGCTTCGACGATGACGCAGGCGATCTCATTGCCCTTCTCGGCGAACACCCGGTTCACCTGGTCGATGTCGTTGTAGTCCAGCACCAGGGTGTGGCGGGAGGTGTCGGCGGGCACGCCGGCGGAGCTGGGGCTGCCGAAGGTGAGCAGGCCGGAGCCGGCCTTCACCAAGAGGCTGTCGGCGTGACCGTGGTAGCAGCCCTCGAACTTGATGAGCAGGTCGCGGCCGGTATGGCCCCGGGCCAGGCGGATGGCGCTCATGGTGGCCTCGGTGCCGGAGGAGACCAGGCGCAGCTTCTCCATGCTGGGCAGCATGGCGGCCAGTTTCTCGGCCATGACCAGTTCCATTTCGGTGGGGGCGCCGAAGGACAGGCCCAGGGCGGCGGTGTCCTGCACCGCCTTGACCACGTCCGGGTCGGCATGGCCCAGGATCAGGGGGCCCCAGGAGCCGA
>JBBIIR010000034.1:0-11115 GCA_037446455.1 Hydrogenophilales bacterium
CGGGCATCTCCACCGGCGCGGCATAAGGCCGGAAGAAGATCTTGGCCTTGCCGGCCACGGAAACCGGCTTCGGATCGGTCACCTTGTCCAGGTCGCCGCTGGGGATGGACTTGAACAGCTTGCCGTAGAACTCGAAGCCGGCGCCCTTCTTGACGTAGGAGTCGTACTGCTCGTTGAAGCGCCAGTGGGTCTCGGTCCACTTGCCGTCCTTCTGCAGCATCGGCCATTTCAGGCCGCGCACGTCGTCGGCGTAGAGGGCGTCGAAGTCGGCCAGGTCCTTGGCCACGCCGCGCCCGAAGGGCACGTACTCCTGCCACAGCGCCTTCTCCGGGAACCAACCGTCGCCCAGTTGCTCGGCGATGTGGTTGCCGCGCCCCTTGGCCACGGCGTCGGGCCACTTGAACTGCAGGTTCCGGGGGGTGGCGAACAGCACCTTGTACAGGCTGTCCTCGGGCGAGTAGCCCAACTTGGCCGCCTCGTCGAGCACGCTCGGCAGCTTGCCGTCCTCGTAACCGGCGAGCTTGAGTCCGGGCACCTTCTGCTCGCCCCAGAACTCCTTGATCTTGAAGCGCTTGGAGAACTCCATGGCGTGCCACAGGTCGCCCCGCGCCTGCCCGGGGGGCGGCACGTTCTGGCGCCAGCACTGGTGGCGACGCTCGGCGTTGCCGTAGTCGCCCCACTTTTCAAAGATCATGGCCGCCGGCAGGATCACGTCCGCCACCTTGGCGGAGATGCCCGGATAGGCCTCGGACACCACCACGAAGTTGTCCAGCTCGCGCGCCGCCTTCAGCCAGTGGTTGGCGTTGGGGTGGGTGTGGAAGGGGTTGTTCACCGCCACCCACAGCCATTTCACGCCGCCGTCCTCCAGGTCCCGCAGGATCTTGCCGTAGAACGAGCCGGCCTGGGGGTTGAGGGTCCTGGCGGGCAGGTTCCACTGCTTTTCGGTGTAGATCTCGTGGGCCGGGTTGCCGATGAGCCGGTCGGAGGGCAGGCGGTGGCCGAACATGCCCACCTCCCGCGCCGTGCCGCAGGCCGACGGCTGGCCGGTGAGGGAGAAGGCCCCGTTGCCGGGCTGGCACTGCTTGCCCAGCAGCAGGTGGTTCATGTAGCACTGCTCGTTGAGCCAGGTGCCGCGCACGCTCTGGTTGAAACCCATGGTCCAGAACGACACCACTTTGCGCGCGGGATCGATGTAGTAGTCGGCGAGCTGCTTGAGCTTGGCCTTGTACTGGTCGAGCGGCTCGTCGGGATCGCCCTTGGACATGGCGGCGACGAAATCGAGCGTGTAGGGCTCCACCGCCTTCTTGAAGTCCTCGAAAGTGATCAGCCAGTGCGCGGCGGGGTTGGCGGTATTCTTCTGCTCCACCACCTCGCCTTCCTGGCGGCGTTGGGCGATGGCCTCGTCGCGATCCAGCTTGACGCGCAGTTCCTTGGCCTGGATGTCCTTTTCGGCGGGGAAGGCGAACTTGTCGGTGGGGCGCATGCCGTAACCGATGTCGTAGGGGCCGGTGGTGAACACGCAGTGCTTGTTGACGAATTCCCAGTCCACCGCGTTGCGGGCGATGATTTCGCGGGCGATGTAGTTCTGGATGGCCAGGTCGGTCTGCGGCTTGAAGATGATTTCCAGGTCGGCGATGTCCGAGGACATGTTGCGGTAGGTGGTCAGGTTGACCACGCGCGCGTTCTTGTGGCCCAGGCGGCGGTCGGTGATGCGCGACCACAGGATGGGGTGCATCTCGGCCATGTTGGCGCCCCACAGGATGGCGGTGTCGGTGTACTCGATGTCGTCGTAGTTGCCGGCCGGCTCGTCGGTGCCGAATACGCTGTAGAACGCCGCCACGGCGCTGGCCATGCAGTTGCGCGCATTGGGATCGATGTTGTTGCTGCGCCAGCCGGCCTTGAACAGCTTGTTGAAGGCATAGCCTTCCTGCACCGTCTTCTGCGCCGAGGCCAGCATGGCCACGCCGGTGGGACCCTTCTCCGCGTAGACGCGGCGGAACTGGCGTTCCATCTCGTCGAAGGCCCGCTCCCAGGAGACCGGCACGAACTTGCCCTTCTTGTCGAACTTGCCGTCGGTCATGCGCATCAGCGGCTGGGTCAGGCGGTCCTTGCCGTACATGATCTTGCCGTTGAAATAGCCCTTGACGCAGTTCAGGCCTCGGTTCACCGGCGCCTTGGGATCGCCCTTGGTGGCCACCACGCGGCCGTCCTTGCTGGCCACCATGATGCCGCAGCCGGTGCCGCAGAAGCGGCAGACCGACTTGTCCCACTGCCAGTCCTTCTCGCCGGCCTTGACCGCGGCCATGGCCTCCTTGGACAGAGGCATGCCCACCGTGGCGGCGGTGCCGGCGGCGATGCTGGTTTTCATGAAGTCGCGTCGCGAAAGTGTCATGTGTTGTCTCCTGTGTGTGCGTTGAACCGTATGCATCCTCACGAATGCGCGGTACTGCTGCGTGCGCGAATCTCCGGCGTCCGCGCCGCCACGAGATCGTCCGCGCAACATATCACTGGTATTTTTGTATGTTTTTGATCCAGATCATGGTTTCTGTCGATTCCCCACTAATTTCGTGGGTAATTCCTGAAAAAAACCCGGCCACAAGGGCCGGTGAGCGAGACAGGGCCTTCACCTGCACCTCGGGCACCCGGACGGTACCGGCCCCGGCGGCTTGTCGGCCACCGCCAGGCCATTGCTCATGTGGTTCACTGCGAAACCGCCTTGTCCCCCAATTGGCCAGCGCCATGCCGACACCGGCTGGCCTGTCATGACGGCGCCGGATTGGCCTTCAGCCAGCGATACAGGGTGCGTTCGGAGACGCCCATGGCCTGCGCGGCCAGGCGGCGGTTGCCGTGGAACTTGTCGAGGGCCTTGCGTACGGACTCGGGCGTGAGGGCGCGGGTGCCGCACGGCATGACGAAGAAAGCCTGTTCCTCGCGCAGGGCATGGGTTTGCGGCGCCCGCGCCGGATCCACCACTTCCTTGGGCAGATGGGCGAGTTCGACGGTGGCGCCATGCGCGAGGATGGCCGCCCGTTCCAGGATGTTGCGCAACTCGCGGATGTTGCCCGGGTAGTCGTAGCGCGCCAGGGCGTCCAGGGCCTGCGGAGAGATGCCCTGGGCCCGCTTGCCGCCGTGACCGAGGAAATGCTCGACCAGTTCCGGGATGTCGCCGCGCCGATGGCGCAGGGGCGGCAGTTCCAGCTGCACGCAGCGGATGCGGTGGTACAGGTCGGCGCGGAAAGTGCCGGCCTCCACCATTTGCTTGAGGTCGCGGTGGGTGGCGCAGATGATGCGCACATCGGCCTTGCGCAAGCGGCTTTCCCCCAGGCGCCGGAAATTGCCGGTTTCCAGGACGCGCAGAAACTTGGCCTGGATGGACAGCGGCATGTCCTCCACCTCGTCCAGGAACAGGGTGCCGCCATCCGCCGCCTCGAACAGGCCGCGATGGGTATCGACGGCGCCGGTGAAGGCCCCCTTGGTATGGCCGAACAGCTCGCTGGCGAACATTTCCTCGGAGAACAGCGTGCAATCCAGGGGCACGAACTCCTTGAGGGCACGCTTCGACTTGCGGTGGATCAGCCGCGCCGCCAGTTCCTTGCCGGTGCCGGTCTCGCCTTCGATGAGCACCGGCGAGTCGGTATCCGCGACGGTGGCCAGGTGTTGCAACAGGGTCATGAAGGACGGGCAGCAGCCGGCCACCATCTTCTGCTCGTCGAAGCGCAACTCCTCCTCGTGGCTGATCGAGGTCGCGCTCTCGCCCATGTAGGCCACCTTGCCGTCGGCGCCGAGGATGGGGCTGGCATGGATGACCACGTAGTCGGGATCGTGCAGGCAGTCGAAATGACGATGAATGACCTGGAAGGGCTGGCCGGTCTCGAAGACATGGGTCAGCGGGCAATCCTCGCCATTGAGTTCGCAATTGGTGGAGGTCTTGTGCGAGATTTCATGGCAGGTCTTGCCGACGACGTGCGCGGGCTCGGTGCCGGCATAGGTCTCGGCGTACTTGCGGTTGCAGGCGACGATGACGAAATCCTTGTCCACCAGGGCGAAGGCTTCGGTATGGGTATCCACCATGCTTTGCAGCACGGGGTCGAGCTGCACGCGCTTGCGGGGGTCATGAGAGGCCATCGTGCTTCCTGTTCCGATCTGTGGTCGACGGACCTCGCCGTTCGAGGCATCTCTTTCCCCGGAGCGATTCAATCAAGCATATGGGATGCCAGTCCGTCCGCCAACTTGGGCTCGAACCAGGTCGACTTGGGCGGCATCACTTCATTCGCGTCGGCCACCGCCATCAGGTCCTGCATGGAAGTCGGATGCAGCGAAAACGCCAGGGCCATCTCGCCGGAATCGACGCGCCGTTGCAGCTCGGCGAGGCCGCGGATGCCGCCGACGAAGTCGATGCGCTTGTCGCGGCGCGGATCGCAGATGCCCAGTACCGGGGCGATCAGGTGGTTCTGCAGCAGGCTGACGTCCAGGCGGGCCACGGGGTCCTGGTGGGGGATGAGGTCGGCGCGGATGGTGAGGCGCATCCAGCGGCCGTTCAGGTAGAGGCCGAACTCGCCGGCGCGGGCCGGCTGCACGGCGTCGTCTTCCATTTCGATCATGAAATTCTCCGCCACCCTGGCCATGAACTCGGGCTCGGACAGGCCGTTCAGGTCCTTGATCAGGCGGTTGTAATCCATGATGCGCATCTGATGGTGGGGAAAGATCACCGACAGGAAATAGTTGTAGGCCTCGCCGCCGCTGTGCGCCGGGTTGGCCGCCCTGCGCGCGGCGCACACCCGCGAGGCGGCGGCGGAGCGATGGTGGCCGTCGGCGATGTACAGGGCCGGCATGGCATCGAACAGCGCGCTCAGGCGGGCGATGCTGTCGGCGTCGCGGATCGCCCAGAGCGTATGGCGCACGCCCGACTCGGCGACGCCGTCGGCATCCGCTTCCCGCCGGCTGGCGGCGGCCAGGATGGCGTCCACTTCCGGCTGCCGCGGGTAGGCCAGCAAGACCGGGCCGGTCTGCGCGCCCAGCGCCTCGATCTGGTGGACCCGGTCATCTTCCTTGTCGGGGCGGGTGAACTCGTGCTTGCGGATGCGGTTGCTGTCGTAATCGGCGACGCTGGCGGCGGCGACCAGGCCCACCTGGACATGCTCGCCCATGATCAGCCGGTAGGCGTAATAGCAGGCCTGCTCGTCCCGCCGCAGCACGCCGGCATCCAGCATCCTCGCCAGATTTTCCGCCGCCTTCGCGTACACCGCGGGGGCGTAGGGATCGGTGTCGGGCGGCAGGTCGATCTCCGGTTTGGAGATGTGCAGAAAGCTCCATGGCCGCTCTTGCGCCAGGGCCCTCGCCTCTTCGGTATTCAGCACGTCGTAGGGCGGCGCGATGACTTCCTGGGCGCGGCCATGGGCGGGACGGAGGGCGGCAAAGGGGCGGACGAGGGACATGGGGTTTTCCTGGCTGCGAAAATGGCGCATTTTACCGCTCCGAGCCGAATTCCCGCTGGCCACCCGCCATGAGCGTCCATCTCAACGCGACCCAACTCAACCGCCTGGACTGGTTCCTGCAGACGCTGTACACCACCGTTCGCCTGTTCGTGAAGAACGAGCTGCACAACCATGCCGGCGCCACCGCCTTCTATTTCCTGTTGTCGGCGGCGCCCCTGGTGCTGCTGCTCACCTACGCCGCGCAATACCTGGCGCAACTGGCGGAAACCTCGGTCCCCGCCGTGCTGCTGCTGGCCGCCCTCTACGAGCAGTTCCGCCTGCACGAACTGGCCGAACTCGGTGTCATCCCGCGCAGCGCCCAGATCGCCGCCGGCGGGGTCGGTCTGCTCACCCTGCTGCTGTCCTCGCGCGGCCTCGTCAATGCGCTGCAAAGCGCCTTCCGCGTGATCTTTCCGGACGAATCGAAGCGGCCCTTCGTGCTCAACTGGATGCTGCCGCTGGTCATCATTCCGGTGGTGTTCGGCCTCGTGCTGCTGGCGGTGGTGGTCCAGGCCAGCCTGAACTTCTTCGCCAATGTCGACCTGCTGGGCGCGGGCCGGAGCGCCCTGCTCAAGAGCCTCAACATCCTGGTCGCCCTGCTCGCGGTCTGGGGTTTGTTCTACCTCGCCCTGCGCCGGCTGCCGCTGTCGCGCCCGCCGCGCCGCCCCACCCTGCTGGTGAGCGCGCTGGCGACCCTCACCCTGGCCGGCCTGTTCTTCGGCTTTGAACTGTTCTTCCGGGTGGAGAAGTACCAATCCGTCTACGGCGCCCTGGGCGGCGTGGTGTTCATCCTGATCGGCGCCTATTTCGCCTGCATGGCCTTCTATTTCTGGGCCCAGTTCCTTTACGCGCTGTCCAAGGTGGATGTCGCCGCCCTGGAAAAACTCTTCCTGGGCGGGCACGGCCAGGGCGCCAGCCGCCTGGAATCCCTCGTCTTCGCCCGCGCCAATCGGTTGCTGGCCAAGTACGGGCGCAGCTTCGCGCCCGGCGAAACGCTGATCGCCGAAGACGACGGCGGCCAGGAGGCCTTCTTCATCTATGCCGGCCAGGTCGGCGTGTACAAGCGCGTGGCGGATGGGGAGAAACATCTCACCGACATGGAGGAAGGCAGCCTCCTGGGAGAGATGGCCTACCTGCTCGGCGAGGCGCGTACCGCCAGCATCCGCGCCAAAACGGAGGTCACCGCGCTGGTGTTGCCGCCGCGCATGTTGGAGGAACTGATGCGGTATTCCGCGCCCTTGTCGCGGCGCATCATCGGCAGTCTGGCGCAACGCCTGATGCACATGAACCGGACGGCGGGCGGCTGAGGTTGCCGCCACGCAGGCGATTTACGCGGCAGGCACTTGGCATCGACGCCGCTCGCGCTTAGTCTTGCCGCACTTTCATCCCGGCCCGCGCGGCAATCCAACATGAACCGACGCAGATTCCTCGTGCGCGGCGCCGCCCTCTGGCTCGCCCTTGCGGCGGGCGCGCAGGCCCTGGCGGAAGCGCGCGTGCGCGTCGACACCAGCGACGAGCGCATCCAGGTGGTGGCGGAGATCCAGACGCGGGTCGATCGCGACCTGGCCTGGCAGGTATTGACCGACTACGAGCGCTGGGCGGAATTCGTGCCCGATCTGCTCGTCAGCCGCATCCGCTCCAAGCCCGGCGAGCCCGTCCGCCTGGAGCAGCGCGGGCAGATCCCCTGGCTGCCCAACTTCCCGCTGGTGATGATCGTGCAGGTGAAGGAAACGCCGCCCGCCACCATCCAGTTCCTGCGTGTGGCCGGCAACGTGCGCACCTTCATGGGCGAATGGCAGATCGTCGGCAAGAACCGCGTGCGCCTGATCTACCGCTCCCTCATCGAACCGGGCTTCGCCGTGCCGCCCGAGGTGTCGATCGAGATATTCCGCCACGACGCCAAGGTGCGCATGGAAGCCATGGCGCGCGAGATGGCGCGCCGCGCCGCCGCCGAAGGCGGTACGCGCTGAGCCGGACACGGCCCGGCCGCGGGGGCGATCAAACGCGGCGGCGGTAGCGCTGGATGGCGATGGCGTGGCAGAACGCGGAAAAAGCCAACAGCGCCAGCGCCTCCGGCAAGACATCCTCGACGCCGCCGCCGCGCACGAAGATGTCGAGGAAACCATCGAGGCCCCAGGACAGCGGCGAAATCACCGCCAGTTCCTGCATGATCGGCAGCATCACCGCCTTGGGCACCAGGATGCCGCCCAGCGCGCCCATGATCATCACCGTGGCCGAGCTGAAGCCGGCGGCCTGTTCGGTGGTGCGCGCGTAGACCGCCACGGCGATGCCGAAGCCGATGGCCGCCAGGCTGGCCGAGGCGCCCATCAGCAACAGAGCCAGCGGCGCGTTGCCCAGGCCGAGCGGATCGCCGCCGAGCAGCGGCAACACGTAAACGCTGACGGCGAGGACGGAAATCATCTGGATCTGGTTGATGACGAAATAGGGCACCGCCTTGCCGCCCAATACCACCCAGGCCGGCACGGTCATGGTTTGCAGGCGGAACAGGCTGCCCTGTTCGCGTTCCTTGATGAAGGACACCGACAGCGGCACGGTCAGGAAGAACATCGCCAGCAGGGTCCAGGCCGGCGCGTTCTGCTGCACCGAGGTGGGGGTGGGACCGCCGCCGCGGATGGTGACCGTCTCGCCATGCACCGGCTGGAACAGGCGACCCTGTTCCATATCCGGCAGGCCGGTGAATTGCGCGCCCTGGGTGACGCGCAGGGTCTGTTCCAGTTGTTCGCGGCCAAGCCGCATCTCGATGCCGTGCAAGGCCAGATCCAGGCTGCCTTCCAGCACCTTGCGGTAGTCGGAACGCAGCGACGGGTCGGCCAGCACGCGCACCGCCACCGGCTGCTCCAGGCGCAGGTCGGCGGGCACCTCGGCCATGATTTCGCCGAGACGGCGTTTGGCCTGCAGCGTCGCGCCGGCCGGCACCAGCACGACAAAGCGGTAATGGCCGTCGATCAGCCACTGCCGCGCCTGCGCCTCGCTGGCCCGCTCGGCAAGCGCCAGGCGGACGTGCGGATTGGCGCGAAAAGTGTCGACGATGCCGCGCCCCACTTCCGCCTGATCCTCGGCCACCACCAGCACCGGAAAGGTGGCGCCGGGCCGGTCGCCGAATACGTCGCGCAGCGACAGCGACAGAATCAGCACGAACAGCACCGGCATGGTGAAGAACAGGATCAGCGCCTGGCGATCGCGCAGCAGGATGCGCGCCTCCTTGACGATGCTGGCGCGCAGCTTGGCGAGGTTGCGCATCACTTGGGCGCCCCCCGGTCACCGGTGAGGGAGAGGAAAACCTGCTCCAGGCTGGCGCGGCCGAACACCAGCGAGCGCAGGGTCGGCGCTTCGGCCTGCACGCGCTGCATGATCGGCGCGATGACCTGCTCCGGCCGCTCGCTGAAGACGCGCACGCGGCAACCCGCCTGTTCGGCGCGCCGCACGCCGGGAATGGTTTCCAGCGCGCGCGCCAGCCCGGCCCCCGGTTCGCCGAAAAACTGCAACTCGATGGCTTCGTCGCGCCGCTGCGCCAGCAAGTCCGGCACCGCGCCCCGCACCATGAGCCGGCCGTGATCGATGATGGCGATCTCGTCGCAGAGCAGCTCGGCTTCCTCCATGTAATGCGTGGAAATCAGGATCGTGATGCCGGCGGCGTTGAGTTCGCGCAGACGGTCGTGGATCAGCGCGCGCGAGTGCGGATCGATGGCCACCGTCGGCTCGTCGAGGATGAGGATCTCCGGCTCGTGCATGAGGCCGATGATCATGTTCAGGCGGCGCTTGTAGCCGCCGGAGAACTGTTCCACGCGCTGATCCGCCTCGCCGGTCATTTCCACCAGTTCCAGGCAGGCCTGGATGCGACTCTCCAGATAGGCGCCGGTAAGCCCCTGCATGCGGCCGAAGAAGTCCAGATTCTCGCGCGCGGTGAGGGTCGGGTAGATGGCCGGTTCCTGCGGCACCAGGCCGAGGATGTGGCGGATGTGCCGCGCCTCGGTGAGCACGTCGTGGCCGTCGATGCGCACGCTGCCGGAGCTGGGCAGAAGCAGCCCGCCCAGGATCGACATCAGCGTGGTCTTGCCGGCGCCGTTGGGGCCGAGGATGCCGAAGATGCCGCCACGCGGCACGGAGAGGTCGACGCCGTCGAGCGCCGGCGCGCGGCCGCCGGGAAAAGACTTCGACAGCCCCTTCAGCTCGATGGCCGGCGTGCCGGCGCGGACGCCGGACTGGCGCGCGGGCGAAGGGCATTCGGTTGGCGTCATGCGTGCGGTTCCAGTTCTGGAAAGGAGCGGGTCGACGCATGCGTCACCGCGCAAAGGTCGTATTTTCCACGATTGCGGGCAATCTTGCGCTCGCTATCCCGTTCAGACACGGCGGCGCACCCGCATGGCCCCGCGTGCACGCGGGCGAGCCCATCACTCCTAGAAACGGCAGTTGACCGCTTATTTACCCTTGAGATGGCGCATGAATCATGCGCGACGCCCCCGCGGGGGCGTCGTCGGGCCGGGCACTCAAGCCGGTTCTACTTCGCCGGCGGCGTTGCGGCGGGTTGCCCCGGCAGTCGCCACATCTGCGCCCAGACGTTGGGATCGAAGGGGTTGAACAGGTACGGCTGCACGCTCGCGCCGCCGGCCGGCGGTGGCATCAGGGTCAGCGGTGGCGTCAGGGTCGGCGGTGGCGTCAGGGTCGGCGGTGGCGTCAGGGTCGGCGGTGGCGTCAGGGTCGGCGTCACGCCCGGTACCGAGAACATCCGCGTCCACGCGTTCGGGTCGAAGAGATTGAAGGTCGTGCCATAGGGCCAGGCGGTGGGCGCCGGCGTTCCCGGCGCCGGATAGGTCAGGAAGCCCCTCCACAAATCGCCATAGGAAGTCGGGTTGAGCCCGGCTCCCAGCCAGCCCAGATACATGCCGGGGTTCATGGTGTTGATGCCGGCGCGCAACCATTGCGGATCGAGCGGCGCCATCATCCATTTCAGATACATGGCGGGGTTGATGGTCTGCATGAGCATCGCCATGGTGCGCGGATCCACCGGCGACATCAGCCAGCGCATGAGCTTGGCCGGATCCGAGAACTGCGTCAGCAGGGCCGTGTAGAAGTTGGGATCCATGCTGGCGGTGAGCCACCTCATGTACACGTTGGGATCGGTCATCAGCGGCATCCAGGCACCGTAGGCGGCCGGATTCATCATGCTGTTGACCATGTAGGCCCACATCGACGGATCCATCATCTGCGTGCCGAGGGCGGCATAGAAGCCGGGCTCGGTGGCCGCCGTGGCGAAGGGCACGAACAGCCTGGGATCCTTCAGCGGGTTCGGGTTGCGGGTGAAATCCCACAGGCTTTGCGCCCACATCTCGGGGGTCTGCGGCACCGCGGGGGGCGTCGGGTTGGCGGCGACGGCCATACCGGAGACGGCGACGGCGGTGGCGAATACCAAGATCTTGAGTTTCATGATTCATCTCCTTGTAGCGCTACGTGAAGAAAAACTTCCTGTTTCTTAATAGCACAGGGCGAGCAGAATCACGCGGCGGAAAGGGGGTATGAATCCTCACAACATGGATGCGATAGCGGCCATATCCTTTTGTTAAAAATGGGAAATGTTTTCCTTGTAACCCCCGTCGAGAAGCTCTGATCACACCGCCGGCTT
>JBBIIR010000035.1:0-11065 GCA_037446455.1 Hydrogenophilales bacterium
GCCGCATGCTTGCTGAAGTTCGTGCCTTCGATCCCGTTCACCATCTGGGTGAGTCCGCTACACGCCCGCTTTCGTGTCTGTGCGGGCGCCTGGCTTTGTGTGGCCCTTCGGCCCATCCCTCGCTGCGCTCGGGACCAGCGCTGCGCGCTGTCCTGCGCCCTGCGGGCTGGTCGCTTCTCCTTGCGGGGAACGACCCCGCCGCGTTGTCGCTTCGCGCCAGCCACCCGCGCAGCCACGCCTGCGGACGTGTTCAACCGAGGAATCAAGGATAAAGAATGTGATGTTGGTTCGGTCCGTCAGTCGCCACGACGCTGCACGATGAGCAATTTCTCCAACTCTTCAAAATGAAAGGAGTCAGACATGACTCAAGAAAACATGACTACTCGCAGGGACGTATTGCGCGGCGCACTGGCAATGGGCTGCGGCCTGTTGTTTCCGGCCGCGCTACTGGGGTGTAACTCCAAATCAAGCGAGAAACAGACCAGAACCGCGCCGGCTGAACCTCCTGCCGCCAGTGCCGAGCCTGCCGCGCCCGAATCGAGCGGAAAAGCGAGTCAGGCAAGCGTGCAGTATCAAGCGCAGCCGAAGGGCAATCGTAAGTGCAGTGGATGCATTCACTTCATCGCCGAGTCAGATACCTGCAACGTGGTCGATGGCCAGATCAGCCCCAATGGCTGGTGCACACTGTGGTTCAAGAAGGTTTGATTGCTGCTGGCCCGGGCGTCGTTTCGGTCTGGCTCAATCCTTTACCCCGCCGACAACAAACATAGGTGTAAGTGGTCGATTTTCGAGGGCGAGCCCGCTCCTGCGGGCAACCCGGTCTGCGGCGTTATTCCACCTTGGCGGTGGCGCGCAGTTCCTGCACGAACCTGCGCAGTTGCTGCTGCTGCATTTGCCGGACGATCTGTCCCTTCAACTTGTCGTAGGCGGGGAAGTCCAGGGTGCGCTTGTCGTCCAGGCGGATGACGTGCCAGCCGAACTGGGTTTTCACCGGCGCGCGGCCGGTTTCGCCTTTTTTCAGCTTGGTCATGGCGTTGGCGAATTCCGGCACCAGGTTGGCGGGCAGCACCCAGCCGAGGTCGCCGCCGTTGCCGGCGCTGGCGTCCTTGGAGAGTTTCCTGGCCTCATCCTCGAACTTGGTCTTCTTGCCGGTGGTGAGCCGGGTGATGAGATCCCTGGCTTCCTTCTCGCTGCCCACCAGGATGTGGCGGACACGGTATTCGTCGCCGCCGGCCTGGGCCTTGGCTTTTTCGTATTCGGCCTTGACGACCTCCTCGCCGATCGGGTTGCGTCCCAGGAATTGATCGATGGCGGCCTGCGCCAGGATGTCCTTTCTCTGGTACTCGAGCGCGGCCATCACCAGCGGGATTTTGTCCAGCCCCTTGTGCACGGACTCCTGCGACAGCAGTTCGACGGTGATGAGGGCGTCACGGATGGACTCCTCGGTGAGGGCCTCGGGGTTGGCGCCGCGGGACAAGCGGCCCTGGCGCACGAAATTGGCGTAGACCGCCGGCACCGCGACGCCGTTGACCACGGCGATGGGCGGCTTGGCCAGGGCCTGGGCGGGCGGCGCGGACGGCTCAGCCGCCAGGACGTTGCAGGAAAGGAGCGCGGACAGGAGCAGGGTCTTTTTCATGGAAGTCTCGTGGTGGGAGAGAAAAGGCGGGGTGCGGACATGGAGTCGGCCCCCGTCTGGGAGTTCCGCCGCGCGCTCACAACTCGCCCGGCGCCAGCGCGGTGATGGACAGGGCGTGGATGGGGCCTTGCATGAGATCGCCCAGGGTCTCGTACACCAGGCGGTGACGGGCCAGGGCGTTGCGGCCGGCGAAAGCGGGCGAGACCAGGGTGAGCTGGTAATGGCCGCCGCCGCCGCGGGCGCCGGCGTGGCCGGCATGCAGGGCGGATTCGTCGATGATTTCCAGGTGCTCGGGTTGCAGGGCGGCGAGGCGGGCCTTCATCGCTTCGATGGTGGCGTTCACGGCAGCACCCGCTTGAACGGTTTGACGCTGACTTGCGCGTAGACGCCGGCGGCGACGTAGGGATCGGCGTCGGCCCAGGCTTGCGCGGCTTGCAGGCTGTCGAAGGCGGCGACGATGAGGCTGCCGGAAAAGCCCGCGGGCCCCGGGTCCGGGCTGTCGATGGCGGGGAAGGGGCCGGCCAGCAGCAGGCGGCCTTCGTCCTTGAGCTGGTTGAGGCGTTCCAGATGGGCGGGGCGGGCGGCCAGGCGCTGGTCCAGGCTGCCGGCGACATCCTCGCCGACGATGGCGTAATACAGGTTCACGGCTCTTCCTCGATGTGTTTCGACAGATAGAAGGTCTGCGCGACGATGAACAGCAGCATCAGGCCCAGCGAGCCGAACATCTTGAAGTTCACCCAGGCGTCGGTGGAGAAGCTCATCGCCACCCACAGGTTGGCGATGCCCATGAAGGTGAAGAAGCCGGCCCAGCCCAGATTCAGGCGGGCCCACACCGCGTCGGGCAGGTTGATCTGCTTCTGCAGCATCAGGCGGATCAGGTTGCGCTCGAACAGGATGGGCGCCAGGCCCAGGGTGAGAGCGAACAGCCAGTAGAGCACGGTGGGCTTCCACTTGATGAAGGCTTCGTCGTGCAGCACCAGGGTGGCGCCGCCGAACACCACGATGAGGATCAGGGAGATCCACAGCATGGTCTCCACCTTGCGGTGCCGCAGCCAGACCCAGCCGATCTGCAAGAAGGTGGCGAAGATGGCGACCAGGGTGGCGAGGAACACGCCGGGCTTGACACCGCTTTCCAGGGAGATGCCCAGAGCCGACAGCCAGGCGGCGGCGACTTCCGGATTCTTCTCGCCGAGTTGGTAGGCGACGAAGAACAGGATGATGGGGAACAGGTCGAACAGGATTTTCACGGGGAGGGGCGGGTAATCCGCCTGCGGGGGAAGGGCGGCGGGCATTTTGCTATGATTCCCGGCCATCTCTCAACCATAACCCATGACCGTTTACGACCTCCACTGCCATTCCACCGCCTCCGACGGGGTGCTCGCGCCCCGGCAACTGGTGGAACGGGCCGCCGCCATGGGCGTGGGCGTGCTCGCCGTGACCGATCACGACGAACTCAGCGGCCTGGCCGAGGCGGACGCGGCGGCGGCGGAGTTCGGCATCCGGCTCGTGCACGGCGTGGAGATTTCCGTCTCCTGGGCTGGCCATACCGTGCACATCGTCGGTTTGCGCGTCGACCCCGATGATCCCGTCCTCGCCGGCGGACTCGCGCGCAACCGCGACGGCCGCGCCGAACGCGCGCGCCGCATGGCCGACGAACTGGCGCGCCTGGGCATCCACGGCGCCCTCGAGGGGGCCTACCGCTTCGCCGGCAACCCGGCCCTCATCGGCCGCACCCACTTCGCCCGTTTCCTGGTGGAGCGCGGCGTGGTGAAGGACGTCAAGACCGTCTTCAGGAAGTACCTGGTGAAGGGCAAGCCGGGCTACGCCCCGCACGAATGGGCCGGCCTGGCGGAAGCCCTGCTGTGGATCCGCGCCGCCGGCGGCTCTTCCGTGCTGGCGCATCCGGGGCGCTACCAGATGGGGCGCGAGAAGATGCGCCTGCTGCTGTCCGAGTTCAAGCACCTGGGCGGCGACGCCGTCGAGGTGGTCACCGGCAGCCACACCCCCGACCAGGTGCCGGTGTTCGCCGGGCTGGCGGAGGAGTTCGACCTGGCCGCCTCGGTCGGTTCCGATTTCCATGCGCCGGGCGAGGGCGGGCGTGAACTGGGTCGCCTGGAGCCCCTGCCGGCGCGCTGCCGTCCGCTGTGGAGCCAATGGTGAGCCTGTTTCTCAGCATCCATGCCGAGAACCCGCAGGCGCGCCTCATTCGCCAGGCCGTCGAGGTCGTGCGCAAGGGCGGCGTCATCGCCTATCCCTCCGATTCCTGCTACGCCCTGGGCTGCCAGATCAACGACAAGCACGCCATGGAGCGCCTGCGCGAGATCCGCCAGATCGACGACCGCCACTTTCTCACCCTGGTCTGCCGCGATCTCTCCGAGGTGGCCCGCTTCGCCCGCGTCGACAACGTGCAATACCGCCTCATGAAGCACGGCACGCCGGGCCCCTTCACCTTCATCCTCGAAGCCACCAAGGAGGCGCCGCGACGGCTGTGGACGCGGCGCAACACCATCGGCCTGCGCGTGCCCTCGAATCCCATCGCGCACGCCCTGCTCACCGAGCTGGACGAGCCGCTGCTGTCGGCCACCCTGCAACTGCCCGGCGACGAATATCCGCTGTCCGATCCCTTGGAGGTGGACGAGCGCCTGTGCCACGCGGTGGACGTCATCATCGACGGCGGCCATTGCGGCCTCACCCCGAGTACCGTGGTGGACCTCACCGACAAAGTGCCGTCCATCATCCGGCGCGGGCTGGGGGATCCGGCGCTGCTGGGGCTGGAGTAGAGGGATGAACGAACACCCGAGGAACCGTCATTCCCGCGCCAGCGCGAATCCAGTTCCCATGTCCGCGCGCATAAACCCATCTGGATTCCCGCCTGCGCGGGAATGACGGGCTCATCATGGAACTCAACCTCATCCAGAAGATCACCGTCTTCGCCCTGCCGGTGGTGTTCGCCATCACCCTGCACGAGGCGGCGCACGGCTACGCGGCGCTGCGCTTCGGCGACCGCACCGCGCAGATGCAGGGCCGCATCAGCCTGAATCCGCTGCGCCACATCGACCTGGTCGGCACCATCCTGGTGCCCATCGCCATCCTGCTGCTGTCCAAGCTGGCCGGCGGCGGCGGCATCCTGTTCGGCTGGGCCAAGCCGGTGCCGGTCAACTTCAACAACCTGCGCCGGCCCAGGCAGGACATGATCTGGGTGGCGGCGGCCGGCCCCGGCGCCAACCTGCTCATGGCGCTGATCTGGGCGGGCATGATCAAGGTGGCCTTCCTGTTGCCCGAGGGCATCCGCATTCCCCTCGCCCTCATGGGCGGCGCCGGCGTCTTCATCAACGCCGTGCTCATGGCCCTCAACCTGATCCCGCTGCCGCCCCTCGACGGCGGCCGCATCGCCGTCGGCCTGCTGCCGCGCGGCATGGCCTACAGCCTCGCGCGCCTCGAACCCTACGGCATCTTCATCCTGCTCGGCCTGATGTTCATGGGCGTGCTGGGCTTCTTCCTGTGGCCCCTGATCAACGCCCTCATCGCCCTGGCCGCGCTGGTGTTCGGCATGCGCCACATGGAGCTGCTGGCCATCATCCAGATCGTTCTCAACTGACGGAAAACCCATGTACGCGGATCGAGTCCTCTCCGGCATGCGCCCCACGGGCAGCCTCCACCTGGGCCACTACCACGGCGTCCTGAAAAACTGGATCAAGCTCCAGCACGAGTACGAGTGCCTGTTTTTCGTCGCCGACTGGCACGCGCTCACCACCCACTACGATGACCCCCTGGGCATCGAGGACGCCACCTCGCAGATGGTCATCGACTGGCTGGCGGCGGGCGTGGATCCTTCCAAGGCCACCCTGTTCATCCAGTCGCAGGTGATCGAGCACGCCGAGCTGCACCTGCTGCTGTCGATGATGACCCCCCTGGGCTGGCTGGAACGGGTGCCGACCTACAAGGACCAGCAGGAAAAGCTCACCGAGAAGGACCTCTCGACCTACGGCTTCCTCGGCTATCCGCTGCTGCAATCCGCCGACATCCTCATCTACCGCGCCAACCAGGTGCCGGTCGGCGAGGACCAGGTGCCGCACATCGAGTTCGCGCGGGAAATCGCGCGCCGCTTCAACCACCTTTACGGCAAGGAGCCGGGTTACCAGGAAAAGGCCGAGGCCGCGGTGAAGAAGCTGGGCGGCAAGAAGGCCAAGCACTACCAGGAACTGCGCACCCGCTACCAGCAGGAGGGTGACGAGGCCGCCCTGGAAGCCGCCAAGGCCCTGCTGGCGGAAACCCAGAACCTGTCCCTGGGCGACAAGGAACGTCTGTACGGCTACCTGGAAGGTGGCGGCAAGATGATCCTCACCGAGCCCGATGCCTTGCTCACCGAGGCCGCCAAGATGCCCGGCCTGGACGGCCAGAAGATGTCCAAGTCCTATGGCAACACCATCTCCCTGCGGGAAGAGCCGGAGGTGGTGATGAAGAAGATCCGCACCATGCCGACCGACCCGGCGCGGGTGCGCCGCACCGATCCCGGCGACCCCGCGCGCTGCCCGGTGTGGCCACTGCACGAGGTGTATTCCGGCGCCGAGACCAAGGATTGGGCGCGCCAGGGCTGCACCAGCGCCGGCATCGGCTGCCTGGACTGCAAGCAGCCGGTGATCGACGCCATGCTCGCCGAACTCGCGCCCATCCAGGAACGCGCCCGCGCCCTCACCGAGGACCCCGACACCGTGCGCAACATCATCGCCGACGGCTGCGAAAAGGCGCGCGACCTGGCGCGCGAGACCATGCGCGACGTGCGCGAGGCGATGGGGCTGAATTACGGCTGAGCGGACTTGAAACCTCGCCCTTCGGCCATACCCATGTAACTGGCGCAGCCAATGTACAGAAGCATGACCGAAGACACCCCCCCCATCGAAGGCGAAATCGTCAAACCCGGCGAGGCCGGCGCCACGCGCAACCTGCCGGCGCAAACGCTGCCGTCGAACATCTTTATCCTGCCGCTGACGGAGAAGCCCTTCTTTCCGGCGCAGACCCTGCCGCTGATCATGAACGAGGGGCCGTGGCTGGAGACGGTGAAGCGCATCGGCGACGCGGGCCACCAACTGGTGGGGCTGGTGTGCGTGCACGGCGACGATTCCGACGACGCCCGGCCACAGGATTTCCACCGCATCGGCACCCTGGTGCGCATGCACCATCCCATGCGCTCCGACGGCAAGATCCAGTTCATCGCCGAGGGCATTCGCCGCTTCCGCGTCGCCGAGTGGATTTCCGGCCAGCCGCCTTACTTCGCCCGCGTCGACTACCCGGCGGAGACCCGTCAGGCCACCTCCGGCGAGGAGATCAAGGCCTACGCCCTGGCCATCATCAACGCCATCAAGGAACTGTTGCCCCTCAACCCGCTGTATTCCGAGGAGCTGAAGTTCTTCCTCAACCGCTTCTCGCCCAACGAGCCGGCCCTGCTCACCGATTTCGCCGCCAGCCTGACCACCGCGCCCAAGGCCAAGTTGCAGGAGGTGCTGGAGGCCTTCAATCTGCGCAAGCGCATGCAGAAAGTGCTGGTGCTGATCAACAAGGAACTGGAAGTGGCCAAGCTGCAGACCCAGATCCGGGAAAAGGTCGAGGAGAAGATGACCGGCCAGCAGCGGGAGTTCTTCCTGCGCCAGCAGCTCAAGGCCATCCAGCAGGAGCTGGGCATCGCCAAGGACGACCGCACCATGGACCTGGAGCTCTACCAGGGCCGGCTGAAGAAGCTGAAGCTGCCGCCGCACGCGGATAAGAAGATCGGCGAGGAGCTGACCAAGCTGTCCGGCCTGGAACACGGTTCGCCGGAATACACCGTCACCCGCAACTACCTGGACTGGCTCACCAACCTGCCCTGGGGCAAGTACACCAAGGACAAGCTGGATCTCACCCGCGCCCGCCGCATCCTCGACCAGGACCACGACGGCCTCGACGACGTCAAGGAGCGCATCGTCGAGTTCCTCGCCGTCGGCGCCATGAAGGGCGAGGTGGCCGGTTCCATCCTGCTGCTGGTGGGGCCGCCCGGGGTGGGCAAGACCTCGATCGGAAAATCGGTGGCGCGCGCCCTCGGCCGCAAGTTCTACCGCTTCTCCGTGGGCGGCATGCGCGACGAGGCGGAGATCAAGGGCCACCGCCGCACCTACATCGGCGCCCTGCCGGGCAAGTTCATCCAGGCCATCAAGGAAGTGGAGTCGCAGAACCCGGTGATCATGCTGGACGAGGTGGACAAGATCGGCGCCTCCTACCAGGGCGACCCGGCCTCGGCCCTGCTGGAGGTGCTGGACCCCGAGCAGAACAGCGACTTCCTGGACCACTACCTGGACGTGCGCTTCGATCTGTCGAAGACCCTGTTCATCTGCACCGCCAACCAGCTCGACACCATTCCCGCGCCGCTGCTGGATCGCATGGAGGTGATCCGCCTGTCCGGCTACCTGCTGGAGGAGAAGCTGGCCATCGCCAAACACCACCTGTGGCCCAAGCAGCTCAAGAAAAGCGGCCTCAAACGCGGCCAGGTGAGCATCACCGAGGCGGCGGTACGCAAGGTCATCGAGGGCTACGCCCGCGAGGCCGGCGTGCGGCAACTCGAAATGAACCTGGGCAAGATCATCCGCAAATCGGTGGTGAAGATCGTGCGCCAGGAGGCCGACCGTCTCCAGGTCAACGCCGACAACCTGGACACCTTCCTCACCGACCCCCCTTATCTGCCCGACAAGCCGATGACCGGCATCGGCGTGGTGACGGGACTCGCCTGGACCGCCCTGGGCGGCGCGACGCTGACCATCGAGGCGACCAAGGTGCATACCCTCAACCGCGGCTTCAAGCTCACCGGCAAGCTCGGCGAGGTGATGAAGGAGTCGGCCGAGATCGCCTACAGCTACATCTCCAGCCATCTCAAGCCCTACAAGGCCGACCCGAAGTTCTTCGACGAAGCCTTCGTCCACCTGCACGTGCCGGAAGGCGCCACGCCCAAGGACGGCCCGTCCGCCGGCATCACCATGGCCACGGCCCTGCTGTCCCTGGCCCGCAACGAGAAGATCGGCCGGCCCCTGGCCATGACCGGGGAGCTGACCCTGACCGGCCAGGTGCTGGCGGTGGGCGGCATCCGCGAAAAGGTCATCGCCGCGAAGCGGGTGGGGGTGCACGAACTGATCCTGCCCCAGGCCAATCAGCCCGATTTCGAGCGCCTGCCGGATTACGTCAAGGCCGGCCTGGAGGTGAGCTTCGTCCGCCATTACAGGGACGTGGCGAAGCGGGTGTTTGAATCTCCCCTCTCCCCCCGGGAGAGGGGCCGGGGGTGAGGGAACAAGGCGTCCTCAGCCTGGGGCATTTTTTTCACCCCAGCGGCGGCCTGCTCTACCACCTGCGCGCCTGGCGCTGGCGGCGCACCCTGTGCGCCCTTGCATGACCAGGTGCGGCGCTGGCTCACCGACTGGCGGACCGAAACCGAGCCTCTGCTCCTGGTCGGTCCCAGCGCCGGTTATGCCCTGAGCAGCCAGTTCCTGCAGCGCTTCCCGCGCATCAGCGTGCTGGAACCCGATGCGCTCGCCAGACGTATCCTCGCCTGCCGCTTTCCCGAACATCGCTTCGACTGGCAAGCGGCCGATTTCCTCGCCGGCGCGGGCGGATTCCGCCGCCTCGCCTCTCCCGCTGCCGGTGGCGGCGGCGGATGCCGCCGCAGCGAAGCCCATGCGCCGCTCCCATTCCCGCAGCGTGAGCCTCGCCAGGCCGGCGAAATCACCGCCCGGCAGGGCGCGTCGGGCCAGCACCACATAGGGCGCCACGGCCAGGGCGATGCCCAGGTGTCCGCGCGGGATCATGGCGTGGGCGCTACACAGGTAGGTGCGCTCGAACAGCAGGCCCTGGCCGCGGCCGCAGGCGACGATGCTCTCCGCCACGCGCGGGCGGTGGCCGCCCAGCCAGGCTTCGAGGTCGGCTTCGCGATCGTTGTGCGTCCACACCCCCGCGTCCTCGATGAACAGGTCGGCGGCGGCGCGCCGGTCGCGGGCGATCGACAGGGCCAGCACGCACCAGACGCCATAGGCCTGGCCGGCGGCCGCGTCGATGCGCCGCGTGCGCGGCCGGTAGGCGGTCACGCTCTTGTTGGCGCAGATGACGTGGGCGCCCGGCGCCGGCGGGAAGCGTCGCGCCGCCGCCGTGCCGAACAGGGCCTGGCCCGCCTCCAGCAGGGGCTGGCCGTCGTACACCGGCAATTCGGAGCCATCGTGCTGGGTGACGCTGAACAGGGGCGGCAGGCGGTGTTCGGCGATGGCCTCGGCCACCGCCAGGTCGTGACCCCAGACCTGGCCGGCGATGCCGCAGAAGGAGGAGGCGGTCTGCATGTTGATCTGGCCCAGGTAGGTCCCCGCCGCCTCGGCGCGGTCGAGGGCGACGATGCCGTCGAGCAGGGCATCGTCGCTTTTTTCCACCGTGGCGGTGGCCACTTTCAGCACGCTCACATAGCCCACCCCCTCGGCGCCGGGCCGGGCATAGCCGTCGCAGTAGTCGGCGAACGGGCCGATGGCCCGGTCGTCGCAGTCGTAAGCCCGCCCCATGGCGTTCAGTGCCCGGCCGCGCCGGGATGCAGATAGGTCGTGCCCGAGGGGCCGACGCCGCTCACCTGAAGGATGGCGTCCTCCTCGCCGACGCGCGCGAAGTGCGGGACTCCGGCCGGCTCGATGAAGAAGCTGCCGGCCGGCATGGCGCGCAGCCGCTCCGGCTCGAAGCGTTCACCGAAACCGATGTGCAGCGTGCCGGAGAGCACGGCCACCACGCGGTTCTCGGGGTGGAAATGGGGCTCCACCCGCAAGCCGGCGGGCATGCGGATGCGCGCGGCGTAGAGGCCGGGCTTGGCCATGTCGCCCGCCAGGGTGGCGATGGCCATGCCGCCGGGCCGGCTGGTGTCCGCCTGCGGGTGAATTTCCGCCGGAGTGAGGGTGAGGGGGACGAAGCCTTCGCCGCCGGCCGGCTGGCCCCAGACGAAAGCGGCAAGCGCCGCCAGGGCGAGGGCGCGGCGCGGCAGGCGCGGGAGTTTCACGATGCTTACCTCCGCAAGGGGCGCGGGCCGTGGATGCCCGCGCTGCTTCCAGCATAGACCCCCGTTCGCCGATTTCAGGGGGGTGGCCGCGCCGCCGTCGGCGCGCCGCGGCTCAGCCCGACGCGTTGCGGCGCGCGCGCACCGCCTCGGCCAGGCCGTTCAGCACCGGCAGGGTCTGCTCCAGGCTGATGCAGGCATCGGTGACGGAAACGCCGGGCCGCAGCGGCTGTCCGGGCACGATGTCCTGGCGGCCTTCGTGCAGATGGCTTTCGATCATCACGCCGACGATGCGGCGCTCGCCGGCGGCGACCTGGGCGGCGACCTCGGCGGCCACCTCGATCTGGCGCCGGTGTTCCTTGCCGCTGTTGGCGTGCGACACATCGATCATC
>JBBIIR010000036.1:0-10881 GCA_037446455.1 Hydrogenophilales bacterium
CGGTACAGATCGGCGCCGCGCGCACGCCCCTCGATGCGGTAACTGACGGGGGTACGCGTCGGCTCGGCCGTGGTCGCCTTGAGGCGCGAGGGCTCTTCACCCGCCGCCATGTCGGCCAGCACCAAGGCCGCGTCATGGGCGCGCGGCAGCGAGCAGCCGGTGAGCGCGACGAGCCCGAGCAGCAGCAGCGGCCAGGCCAGTACGCCAAGCCGACGCCCGAGCCGGTCGCGCGGCATGTTATTCGGCCCGCCCGACCGGCAGGAGGTAGAGCGGCTCGGCATCGTCCACCAGCGCCACGATCTCTTTTACGGCGCGATCGGCAAAGGCGCCGACCGCCACCGTGCCAAGGTCCAGGGAAAGCGCTTGCAGATAGACGTTCTGTGCCGCATGCCCGGCCCCCCTATGCACATAGCGCTGGCCCCGTTGACCATATTTGCGGGTCGTCCGCTCAGGCCGCGCCGCCAGCACAAGTACCGCCGGCGCGGATGATCGCCAGCGCCGCTGCGATCCACCACGGCGGGCTGTCGGGTGCGAACAGGGCCTACGCCTCGCCGCGCGCGAGGCCGGCCTGGAGGAGCCCACCCGCCAGCGTCTCGACCCGGCTGGCGAGTTCGGCGTAGCTCCAGGTGAGGGTGCCTTCGGGACCAAGCGCCAGGATGGCGGGGCGCTGGCCGTAGCGGGCGAGGCCCATGAGGACGGGGGTGAGAGCTTGCGTTCATGGCCGGATGCCCCTGCCTGGGGGGATCGGGTAAGGTGAGGCCGACAGAGTATCAATTTTAATGCGAACTGGAATTACACCTGCCGAAGCCTTCCGCCCCGTGCAAACGCCTTTTGCAACGCGAGATGGGTGGGCAGACAGACGCAGAGGGGAAACAGCAGCATCAGCCCCAGCAGGTATAGCGGAGCGGGCAGCCAGGTCTGCGGCTGCTCGCCCAGTCCAAACACCCAATTGACATTCCGCTCCGGGTCCGTGAACAGGTACGTGACGAGCAGCACCACCCAGCACAGCAGTGTCGCCGCGAGCCAGGCGCGCCGGTCGTAGCCGAGCCGGTAGAGCATATACACGAGCAGCGCCGGCAGAAACACGTGGAACAGCGACAACCCGCGCAACCACAACGGCTGCGCGGGGTTGAACATGTAGGCGGTCGCATCCAGGCCGCTCATGCCGCGCCCGGCGAGCAGGCGGGCGAAGAAATCCAGGTTCCACCCGAGTTCCGGCAGCAGCACCGCCACCGCCACTGTGCTGGTGATCAGCCGGTTCTCGCGCCACAGGGCGACCACCATGGCAAGCAGCGCGATATCGGACGCCCAAAGGAAGTGCAACGGACCAAAACGCACCCAGTACACCGGCACCAGCACGGCGACGAACAGGGTGTAGGCAATCTTGAGCCAGAGCGGGATCATTCTGGAAACCGCATGAGGTTATACGCGGTCAACTGCGGTTTTCGGGATCATGGCGCCAGAAAATCCGCGACTTCCTTGAAGCGGCGGCGCTGGATGGCTTCGCTTGCGTCCTGGAAGGGATGCGCGAACTCGGTGCTGCGCGTGATCTGCGCCCCGCAGTCTTGCGCAGCGGCCATCAGTTCCTGCATGTCCGCGAGCCGCACCACGCGGTCGCGTTCGCCGCCCATGATCTTGATGCGCGAGCAATCCGCCGGCAGGTGACGGACCGGATCGTACTCTTGCGGGCAGCCCAAGGGCGAAATGCGGCTCGGCGAGGAGTCCACCATCAGGGCATCGTACTGGTCGGGCCGGGTGCCGATGGCGTTGAGCAGCACCACGCCACCCATGGACATCCCGTACAGCAGTCGCCGGGGGTAAGCCAGGCCGTTGAGATGGGCGACGATTTCGCGGGTGTCGCCGACGATTGCGGCCAGACGGCTCCGCCCGGAAGACAGTCCGTAACCGCGGTAGTCGACCACGTAGACGTCGAGGCCGAGATCGCGGAAAAATTGCAGTTCGGCGGCGATCTGATCGGCCAGCATGGCATTGCCGGGAACGACCAGCAGATAGCCCCGGGGGTCGGGGTGGCGCAGCCGGTAACCGCCGAGCGTGCGGCCGTCGCGGGTTTTCAATGCCAGGCGCTCGATGTCGCGGACGGCTGCGACGCGGCGCGCGTCCGCCGCGCCGGCCACCGAGCGAAACAGCCAGAACGCCAGGGGCTCGCGCAAGCTTCCGCATACGCTGGTTTCGGCGCCGCCGGCGTCCGCTGCCGGGTTGCCGGACATCAGGGCCAGCAGCAGTCCCGCGCCGATGCGGCGGCGCGGCAGCGCGCCGCCGCTGTCGGCCCGCTGCCGGGCGATGTCGTGGATGCGCTTGTTTTTCATGTTCCGTCCTCCGTGCCTGTCCCGGCAAGCTGTTTCGCCCTCCTGGCGAAGACCACCCCGCGGCATTGCCGCCGATCAAACGCGCGCGCTGCGATCAAGCCTGACTTCGACGATCAGCGGCAGGTGGTCGGAGGCCACACGCGCCAGTTCCGGGTCCGGCACCTCGATCCCGGTCACCTCGAAGCCGGCGTCGACGAACACGTGATCGATACGGGTGAAAGGGAAACGGCCAAAAAACGTGCCTCGGGGCCGGTGGCTGTCCAGTTCGATCTGCGCGTCGTTGAGCCGCTTGCACAAGCGGCGGCATACCGTCGATGCCGGCAGCGCGTTGAAATCGCCGCACAGGATCACCGGCCCCCGGCAATCGGGATGCGCCAGCCACTCGGCGCCCAGCAGCGCCTCGACCTGCGCGCGGCGTTCGCGCGGCAACAGGCCGAGGTGGGTGTTCAGCACCTGGACTTCCGTGCCCTGCACGTCTATCGCCGCCCACATCGCCCCGCGCGGTTCAAGAAAGGGCTTGTCGGGCAGCCCCGGCAGCGCGCCCGTCTTCACCAGGCGCATGGGCAGATGGGTCAGGATGGCGTCGCCGTAGCGTTCCTCTTCGAGATGCAGCGCCGGGTGAAAGTGGAAATCCATCTCCAGGCAGCGCGCGATCAGGTGGGCCTGATCCATGCCCTCGGTGCGCGCCCGCCCCACGTCCAGCTCCTGCAAGGCCACGATGTCCGGCGCGTAGCGGGCAATCACGCGCGCGATGCGCTCGGGCGCGAGTTTGCCGTCCATGCCGATGCAACTGTGGACGTTGTAGGTCATGACGCGCAGGGTCTGCGCGGTGCCCCGCCCCGGCGCCCTGGAGGCCTTGATCTCGCTGCGGCCGAGGAATTGCAAGACTGCGTGGCGCAGATCGTGGGGTCTGAGATAGTCACGTCCGTTCGAGGGCAGCGGGATGTCCCGCGGCAGCAGCGCAAAGGCGTTGGTCTCGTCGGGCCCCGCCCCGCCGTGGGCGCCATTCTCGATGGCGAAGCTGTAGCCGGGTTGGACACCCGCCCGCCAGCCGCAGGCGATGAAATCACCGGCGTCGGGATGGTGGCACAAGGCGATGAGGTCTTGCGCCGCCTCATCGAGAAACGGATGGCTGGTTCCGAGGACCTCGGCAGCGTCCTCCGGCAGGGCGAATTCCCCGGCGTCGCTCCAGGCGCGTGCGCGCCCCGAACCGTTCTTGATCAGCACCAGCGGCGCACGCGCCTCATCCACCAGCGCGCGCGCCAGCGCGGCGCGCTCCGCCGCCGCCAATTCCCGCTCATGATAAATCATCGCCACCGGCCCCAGCGGCGCCACGGTAAGCTTGGGGTCGTCGGTTTCTTCCTGGCGCAGGTTGTTTACCGGAAACAAGCGTTGCACCCGCTTGCCGCCGAACAGCCGCACCCGTTGCAACTGTACCCCGCGTTGCCCGCTTGACCGATAGCGGATCGGCTCGCCTTGGTGGCGGGCGAATACTTCGGCCACGGCCTCGGCGAAACTGCGGCCATGCGCCTTGTCATAGGGCCGCGTGTGCTCCTGACCGTGATCGGAGTAAACCCAGACATCATAGTGACGGCGGGCTGAACGGTGCGCCGCGCGCCAGATGCGGGCAATGGCGTCATCGATCCCCTTCAGGGTCCAGTGGGCAAACAGCGAGGACGGCCCGCGCCGGTGGGCCTGTTCGTCATAGCCGAGAAAATTCACATGGATGACCGGCAGCCCCCGCGCCGCGTCTATCTTCGCCCCGATGGTGGCGAGCTCGCGCAGCAGGATGGCAATCACCACCCGTGTCGGGACGAACTTCAGTTCCTTGAAAAAGTCCTGGCCGGCGATCAGCCCGCGCACGAAGTCATGCAGCGCGAGCGCCAGTTCCAGCAGCAGCAGCACGGCGACGCGCAGGAAACTGTAGGCGTTGCCGAGAACGAGAAAAGCCACCGCCAGCGGATTGGCGGCGCGCAGGACCGGCCCCCAGCCGGTGGCGGACGGGCAGAAGTGCGGTTCCGCCGCGCCGCCGGTGTAGGTGTCCGCGTAGCAACTGCCGCCTTGGAGCAAGGGTTCGCCGATGGCTTCGATCTCGCGCTCGACCCGCGCGGCCGCCGCCGGTTCGAACATGCGCACCAGGCGTCCCGAGGCGCGTTCCATGAAGTTGAAACCCGGCACGGCGCCCTTGGCGCCGTAAAAGAGCTCGCCCTGAACCGCGGCCGTCGTGGCGGGCACGCCTGCGTACTGGCGGTGCAGCCGGTAGTGTTCGCGCTCAATGAGCCGTTGCAGAAAAGGCATCTCGCCCCGTTCCAGCGCGCGCTCGAGCTCGCGCTGCGAAAGTCCGTCAATCTGGATCATGACCAGGCCGGGGGCGGTCTCGGTCCCCCTCGACAGCGGCAGCCGCAGCAGGCGCGCCAGCCATTCGCTGCGGCTCACGCTGCGGCGCACGCGGCGCAGGAAAGTTTCGATGCGGCCGATCACTTAAGGCCCCGCTCTCGCGCTTGCGGCCCGCCGAATGCGGCGACGGCGGCGCCCGCCATGCCCTTGAGAATGGCCCATTCGGCCTCGATGAGATGCAGCACGCGTTCCCACTGCGCATCTTCTTCGCTGCGCCCGACCAGGGTCCGCGCGCGCAATGCCTCGTAGCAGCCCAGGGCCGTGGCCGCCGAGCGCGGCATGGAAAAGTCTTCGGCGGTGTCGCGCGCGCTTTGTTTGAGCGCTTGCCTTTCTGTCCGGGGCAGATCGGCCACCCATTGCAATGCGGCAGCGAACGCCGCAGTGTCTTCTCCATGCAGCAGCCGCCCATTGCGCCCGTCCTTGACCACTTCCCGCACGCCGGGCGCGTCCAGCCCCACCACCGGCACGCCCGCGGCCATGGCCTCGGTCAGCACCATGCCCTGGGTCTCGCTCCTGGAGGCGAAGGCGAATACGTCCATGGCGTGGTAGGCATCGGCCAATTGCGGCGCTTCGAGGATGCCCGCCACGTGCAGGCGCGCACTCAGGCCCTCGCGCTCGAATATCGCCCGGATATCTGCCTCCGACGAACCCTTGCCCACCAGCAGGAAATGGGCGCGCGGCGCCGTCTTGAGAAAGGCGGCCACCGCCTCGGACAGAAACACCAGGTTCTTTTCCGGCGCCAGCCGCCCCAGGTGTCCCGCCACGAAGGCGTCATCGGGGATGCCCATCGTCCTGCGGAAGCCCGCTGCATCGCCTTGCGCGAAACGCTCCCTGTTCACGCCGGTGGGCACCACCGCGATGGGCGCCTCGACCCCGCGCTCGCGCAGCAGCCCGGCGATGCTTGCGCTGGGCGCGAACACCTGGTCGCACAGGTTGGCGTAGCGGGTGGCCAGCTCGATCACGAAGCGCCGCAAGGCCGGCGAGTCCACCGGCACGTAATGGGTGTATTGCTCGTACAGGGTGTGATGGGTGAAGACCAGCGGCAGCTCGCGGTAGCGCGCCACGCGCAGCGCCGTCATGCCGAGCAGATAAGGATGATGGGAGTGCACAATATCGGGCCGGAAGGCATCGAGTGCCTCGGTGAGCAGGCCCGAGACCGGCAGCACGGCGGAAAAATCGCTGCCGTTGAAGTTCTGGATGGCCGGGATGCGCACCACCTCGGGCTCGTCTTGCGGCTGATGGGGAAACTCCGGTGCCACCACCAGCACGCGGTGGCCGCGACGCCGATACTCGGCGGCGAAAGCCTCCACCGAGCGCGCCACCCCGCCCACGTGCGGCGTGTGGGTATTGGTCAGCATGACGATGTTCATGTGTTTCCTTGCATCAGTTCCACGGATGTCGCATCCGGTTTGGCGACGACGGGCCGGAAGCCGGGCAGGCGCACCTCGATGGCCGGCGCCGCGCCATGCCAGGCGCCGCGCCAGGCGACGGTCACGCGCCCGGTGTCTGCACTGCGCCCGACGCTGAGCGAGACCGGGCCGAAAGCCGTCGGCGCGGGGCCGAATGTCAACGGCGCGCCGCCCGCGAGCCAGCGTACCGGCACGCCCTGGCACAGGATCAGGCTTTCATCCTCCTCGCGCACGAAACAGTTGCGCATCATCAGCACCCACTCCGCCGCCGCCCACACATGCTGGCCGTCGCCCATGCAGCCGCCGTGGGTGCGCGGGTGGATCGCCTCGGGCCACTGGCCGGTGGGCGAGGCCAGTTTTGCAACTGCATCCACCAACTCCAGGTAACGCGGGTCGCCGGCGCGCAGCAGCACCTGGGCCAGGTGCAGGGTCAGGTAAGGGTTGATGCCGGAGTGGATCATGTCCTGGAAAAACCCGCCCTCGATCAGGCAGTGCTCCAGCAGGAACTCGACCGTATCGAGCAGGCGCGGATCATCCGGCGCGCAGAGTTGCGCCGGGTAGCCCGCGGCCAGCGAGCCGATGGCCCCGGCATCCAGCCGACGGGTGGGCGAGGCCGGCATCGCGGGCCGGCCAAGGCGTTCGGCCACCCCGGCGAGGCTGCGCTCGACGGCCTGCCGAAACGCCTCGCCCTCGCGCGCAAATTCCTCGCGCAAGGCATCCTCGCCCGTCAGCTTGCACAGCGCCGCCGCCGAGCGCAAGCCGGCGAGGCCCCAGAAGTCGTCCCAATAGTAGTAGTCATTGGGGCCGAGATGCTCGGCGGAAAAGCCCGCCGGCAGCAGGCCCGCGTGCGGAGCATTCGTGTCTTCGGCCAGGCGCTTGCGCACGATCCAGCGCGCGCCCCGCACGATGGGCTTGCGCCATTGCGGTTTGGGCGCGCGCCCCGCGAGCTCGCAAAAGCGGTGCATGATCCACAGCGCCTCGCCGTTGGAATCCCATTCCCCCTCCTGGGAATGAAAATAGCCGCGCGCGGTCTGGCGCGGCGGAAAGCGGTCCAGCGCGCGCTCGGCGCGCTCGATGAGACCGGCGCACAACAGGCCATGAATGATGAACGCGGCATCGCGGAACCAGAAGCGCTTGTAGGTATACGGGCCGGGGTACACGTCATCGGGCGAGTGCAGAATCAATGTGCGCAACGCCGCTTCGTACAGGAATTGAAAATGCGCATCGGGGATGCGCAGTCGACAATGACCGTGCAGGGCTTTTTCCCAGGCATTACCGGCTGGCGACGCAGCCTGACAGGTTTTGTCCAGCGGTACGCTGGCGCGGATCGTGCGTGACTGCCCGGGTTCCAGCCGGAACAGCGCCGCCGCCGTGGCCATGCCCACCTCGCAAACGCCTCGCCGCTGGTCCTCGATATCCTGCAGATGGATGTGCACGTCGCCGGCCCGGTAGTCCGAGACATGATGCCGCTGCGCCGGGGCGTCGAACTCGACGGCGCGCTGTCCCTCGATGCGCCAGGCGGTGCGCTCGGGCGACAGGCTCACTTCATGGATGAAGCTGACGCCCTCGGGGTTGTAAGGACGCAACGCCAGCACCAGCCAGCCGCCGCTGTCCGCCTGCGCGGTCAGCGCCAGTTCGCAGACCAACTGGGCGGAACCCGGTTTGGCCACGCTGGATTTGACCTCGGCGCGGCTGGTCAGGGCCAGTCCCGCCGCGCGGCTGGTCGTGACCACGGCCACCCCGTCGCCCAGGTCGAGGCGCTGCTCGCAGGCATCGCTGCGCGAGGGCAACAGCCAGCGTCCGTCGTCGGTCTTGATCCAGCCGTCCAGCGACCAGCCGTCGTACAGCGGCGTGAGCAAACCGCGCGGGCCGACGATGGGCAGTTCCGGGCAATCGGGCCAGCCGACGGCGGTCCAGTTGCGATGGGTGAGATTGACATGGGAAATGGCGAACCCGCGCGGGATGAAGGCATCGTCCCTGGGGTCGAACTGGCGTTCGACCCAGTGGGGCCACACCCAGTCCAGGTTGTGCTGAATCACCCGGCTGTTGATGAGACCACGGGCGTGGAACACCACCCCGGCGCGCAGCAATTCCACCGGCTCGCCCACCTCGGAGGGCTGGGCGAAACGGTGCAGGCGCGCCAGCAAGGCAATCGGGTCGAGGAAGCCGTGGGCGCGCGCCACGCGGCGGATAAAAAACCGCCACGGCAACCATTTCAGCCCCTGCATGGCTTGTCTCCTTGTTCCACTTCATCCGTGTATCTTGCCAGGGCCCGATGCGCCAGGCGGCCAAGATAGATCACCGCGACGATGGTTGCGAGCAGGCCGGCGCCGTAGAGGGCCCATTGCAGCGGCGTGCGGTCCGCGCTGCGCGCGCCCAGGGTGGCGATGTCGGCGGCGATCGAACCGAGATACACATTGTGCAGCGAGAACGGGATGATGCCGACGAAGGTCCCCGATACGAAACCGCGCAGCGAAAAGCGCGTCAGCCCGAAGAAGTAATTGGAGAGCTTGAAGGGGAAGAACGGCACCAGCCGCGTCAGCAACACGATCTTCCAGCCCTGCGGCGTGAGCTCCTCGCTGACGAGTTTCAGCCTGGCGTGCGCGAGGATAAACCGCGTGGCGCGCGCGCCGAACAGGTAACGCGCGATCAGGAAGGCGAGCGCAGCACCCAGGGTGGTGCCGAGCACCACGTACACCGTACCCTCCACCACGCCGAACACGAAGCCTGCACCGGTGGTGAACATGACGCCCGGCAGTACCAGCACCACCACCAGCGTCATGACCAGAATGAACAGCAGCGGCGCCCAGGCGCCCTGGGCGTCCAGCCACTCCAGCAAGCGAAGCACCTGCTGGTGGGTGTCGAAATAAATCAGCACACCGAGGACGGCGGCCACAAACAGGACGCTGACGGCGAGGCTCCAGACTGGCGACCTTGCTCGAATCACGACGCTTTCTCGATGACGTGGCGCCGCCCCAAGTGCAGCGCCACCACCAGCACCGCGGCGGCGGCGATCGCGTGCTTGATCGTGTGTCCGCTGACCAGCCCGCCGGTCAATTCAAAAACCGGGCGGTCGCCCAGATCGAACAGCAAGGCCAGCAGATACAGCCCGATGACCGCCAGGATGGCGCGGTCGCCGCTGTAGCGCGGCGGATAAAGCCACAGCAGCAACGGGATCAGCAGCATGGGATAAAGCTGCATCGGCGGGTAGGAACGCAGGTCGCCCATCCCGCGCGCCTCGCTCCAGCCCCACCAGGCGACACTGCCGAGGCCGACGGCCAAAAGCGGCGGCAGCAAACGCAGCCCGGCCTGGGGGCTGACGCGCTCGGACACGACGGCGGCGAACCATGCCATGAACGCCAGCATGATCGCCAGCCGGTCCCACGTGAGACGCGCGTCGGTGGGCTTAGGTGATACCAGGCCGAGGCGAAGGCGGTGAGGACGAGGCCGCCGAAGAACACCGCATAGGCCCGGCGCTCGCGCGTATCGATGAAGCGCGCCCGGGGAAGCGCCGCCAGCCCCGCCAGGCCTGAGGCGAGGAAGAACAGGTTGGAGGCCGTGTCGAGGAAATTGGGCACGCCAAGGAAGGCGCGCCGATCGGCGAAGTCGTGATACCAGGCCGGCTGCGCGATGGGCGGGACGAAGGCGAGCACGGCGGCCGCGAGGACGGCGGCAAGCGCAACCAGCCCCATGAGACGCGCGCGGCTACTCATCCGCACGCTCCGACAGCAGCAGGTAGGTCGCCCGGCCCAGGCGCCAGACATCGGGCAGCTCCTCGCGCCAGAAGCGCCAGGTGAGGACGTGGCCGAGGCTCAGATCGACGTGGCCGAGGACGCGGTGGATGAGGAACAGCCGCGCCCGCTCCGGGCCCGCCGCCGCGGCCAGCGCCAGCGACTCGGTGTAGGGGATGAGCGCGTCCTCGCGGTCGTGCACCAGGATCAGCCGCGCGCGCAGTGGCCCCAAGTCGTGCCGGGCGGGATCCAGGCCGGCCAGGTCCCGCTGCATGGCCGCCGGCAGGGCCTCGAACAGGGCGTCGAAGCGCGCGCGGTCGCGGTTGGTGAGGAAGGCGTATACCGCGCGGCCCTCGGGGCCGAGGCCCGCCGCCAGGTCGTCGATGGCCGCGGCGCGGTCGGCCAGGCGGCGCTCGACCATGGCCTCGAGCAGCGCCCGGTCGCGGGCGCCGGCCAGATAGGGAACGGCCGAGCGCGCCAGCACCAGCTGGCCGTAAGGGCTGGGCTCGATGGCGCGCCAGCGCCCCTGCTCCTCGAACCAGCCGGTGGTGACGAAGCGCAAGGTGGCGGTGAGGTCGTGATAGCCGCCGATGCCGAGGATGAAGCGCACCCGCTCGCGGATATCCGGCTCCAGCGCCGCCAGCACGGCGGGCCCGAGGGCGTAGCTCACGCCCGCCATGCCGGCCCTCCCCTCGGGCGCGAGCTCCGGCTGGGCGGCGAGCCAGGCGAAGGCATCCGCGACCTCGCGCGTGTTGCGCGGATGCAGCCTGAGTTTGGCAAACCCCGCCATGTCCGGCACCGCGACGGCGAAGCCGGCCCGCGCCAGGGTGGTGGCGAAGGCCACCAGGCGCGGCTCGCGGTGCCCCTCCGGCACGGCGCCGGGCACCAGCACCAAGCCGGCGCGCGGCCGGCCACTGCCTGGCCGGTACAGATCGGCGCCGCGCGCGCGCCCTTCGATGCGGTAACTGACGGGGGTACGCGTCGGCTCGGCCGTGGTCGCCTTGAGGCGCGAGGGCT
>JBBIIR010000037.1:0-10862 GCA_037446455.1 Hydrogenophilales bacterium
TGCCACCAGGCCGGCATCGGCGTGCTGCTGGACTGGGCGCCGGGCCACTTCCCCATGGACGCCTGGGCCCTCGCCCGCTTCGACGGCACCGCCCTCTACGAGCACGAGGATCCGCGCCTGGGCGTGCACCAGGACTGGGGCACCCACATCTTCAACTACGGCCGCGGCGAGGTGAAAGGCTTCCTGCTGTCCAGCGCCTACTACTGGCTGTCCGAATTCCATCTGGACGGCATCCGCGTCGACGCCGTCGCCTCCATGCTCTATCTGGACTACTCGCGCCAGGACGGCGAATGGCTGCCCAACAAGTATGGCGGACGCGAAAACATCGAGGCCATCGACTTCCTGCGCGAAATGAACGCCATGGTGCACGAGCGCTTCCCCGGCGCCCTCACCATCGCCGAGGAATCCACCGCCTGGCCCATGGTGTCCCGCCCCACCTACGTGGGCGGCCTCGGCTTTTCCATGAAGTGGAACATGGGCTGGATGAACGACACCCTGGCCTATTTCCAGCAGGACCCGGTGTACCGCCGCTACCACCACAACAACCTGACCTTCGGCCAGCTCTACGCCTATTCCGAGAATTTCGTGCTGCCCTTCTCGCACGACGAAATCGTACACGGCAAGCGCTCCCTGCTGGGCAAGATGCCCGGCGACGCCTGGCAGCAGTTCGCCAACCTGCGCCTGCTGCTCGCCTACCAGGCCGCCAGCCCGGGCAAGAAGCTCAACTTCATGGGCAACGAGTTCGGCCAGGGCCGCGAGTGGTCGGATAAGTGGGAACTCGACTGGGGACTGCTGGAAAGCCACTGGCACGAGGGCGTGCGCCGCTGCCTGCGCGACCTCAACCGCCTGTACCGCGACCTGCCGCCGCTGCACGACCTGGACTTCCAGTCGGAAGGCTTCGCCTGGGTCGACTGCCACGACGCCGACCAGTCCATCCTCAGCTTCCTGCGCCGCGACCGCCAGGGCCGCGCGGTGATCGTCGCCCTCAACTTCACGCCGGTACCGCGCGACGGCTATCGCATCGGCGCGCCCGCCGCCGGTTTCTGGCGCGAGATCTTCAACAGCGATTCCGCCTACTACTCTGGCGGCAACCTGGGCAACGGCGCCGGTCTGATGGCGGAGGAACTGCCCTGGATGGGCTACGCCCAGTCCCTGGTGCTGACCCTGCCGCCGCTGGCTGGCGTGATCCTGTATCAGGACTGAACCCTTGGCCGGATTCGTTTCCTGCCAGGTCCTGGTCGGCGGAGAGCGTCGTTCGATTCCCCTGGCCGATGTCTCCGAGACCATCGCGGCGGGGGAAGGCTTGGTCTGGATGGAGTTCAACGATCCGGACCAGCCCACCCTGGAACGCTTGCAAGAGGAACTCGATCTGCACGAACTGGCCGTCGAGGACGCCCTCTCCGCCCACCAGCGGCCCAAGGTCGAGGACTACGCCGGCGGCCTGTTCCTGGTGTTGCGCACCGCCCGCCTGTGGGACAAGCGCATCGAATACGGCGAGACCCACATCTTCTGCGGCCCCGCCTACCTGGCCATCATGCGCCACGACAGCGGCCCGGGCTACGAGCGGGTCCTGGACCGGCTGCAGGCCTACGGCCGCCCAATCAGCGTCGGCCTCGCCCTCTACACCCTGCTGGACCACATCGTCGACGAGCTGCGTCCCTTGTCCGCCCGTCTGGAAGAGCGCTACGCCGACCTGGAAGCCGCCATCTTCGCCAGCGGCTTTTCCAGCGAAAACCTGCAATTCCTGTTCGAGACCAAGCGGGAAATCCTCGGCCTCATGGGCACCGTCCAGCCCATCCCGGAAATCTGCGGCGACCTCATCCGCCTGCACCATAACGTGGTGGACAAGGAATTGCGCGCCTACTACCGGGATGTCGAGGACCACGCCATCCGCCTCATCCACAGCCTGGACCGGCTGCGGGAAATGATCGCCGACGCCATGCAGCTCTCCCTCACCAGCGCCGCCATGCAGCAGAGCGAATCCCTGCAGAAGCTGGCCGGCTGGGGCGCCATCCTGGCGATTCCCACGGTGCTATTCAGCCTCTACGGCATGAACTTCAGGAACATGCCTGAACTGGACTGGCCCTTCGGCTATCCTCTGCTGCTCGGCCTAACCGCCGCCGCCTGCCTGTGGCTCTATCGCCGACTCAAGCGGCGTGGCTGGATCTGAACCGGCGCCGGCAATGATGTATATACTTACGTAAATACACTGGAGGCCCGCATGCTTCATACCAAAGTCTTCAAGAGTGGCAATTCCCAGGCGGTCCGCCTTCCCAAGGACTTCAATTTCGACGTTGCCGAAGTCGAAATCTTTCGCCGGGGCGACGAGATCGTGCTGCGCAAACCACGCCAGACCGGACTCGAAATCTACGAAGCCCTCACCCGCATCGAACTGCCCGCCGACTTCCCGGACGACATTCCCGATATTCCCGCGGAGACTCGGGAAAATCTCTGATGCGCTACCTGCTGGACACCAACATCATCATTTACACCATGAAGCGCAGGCCGCCCCAAGTGGCCGCGCGCTTCTCGGAACGTCGCGCCGACGAGCTTTGCCTGTCCTCCATTTCACTCGCGGAACTGCTGTTCGGCGCCGCGAAAAGCCAGCAGCCCGCCAAGGCGCTGGCAGCCATCGCCAGTCTCGGGCAGGCCCTGGACATCGCCCCCTTCGATGAATCCGCGGCCCAGGCCTATGGCCCCTTGCGCGCGGAACTGGAACGCCAGGGGCGCTCCATCGGCGCCCTCGACACCCTCATCGCCGCCCACGCCCTGGCGCTGGATGCCACCCTGGTCACCCACAACGTGTCCGAATTCGCCCGCGTGCCGGGCTTGCGGGTGGAGGACTGGAGCGCGTGACTCTACTTTTCCAGACGCTGATTCAACGCGTGGAGGCGTGGCGCGCGACTGGCCACGAGCACGAGGATTTCCCTGCCATCGGGGAAACAGTCGAATACACCGTGAAAGACTTGGAAACGGGCCGACTCAGATACCTGCTTCGCATCCAATTCCGCGCCTTGGACACCTACAGTCACCTCCGGCTTGTTATGGGCACACCCAGGGTAAAGAGATCATGGTGACGTTGGCGGTGTGACGAACATGGCACAAGGATCGAGGAGTCGCGAATGGCATCCCCCGCTTTTCTGACACGGGTTGTACTGCGCAATTACAAGAGCATCGCCAACTGCGACGTTCGCCTTGGACCATTGACCTATCTGGTAGGAGCCAACGGGTCGGGCAAGAGTAATTTCATAGATGCTCTGCATCTGGTGCGCGATGCCCTGACCGGCTCCCTGGACAACGCGCTGAACGAACGCGGTGGCCTGTCCGAGGTGCGCCGTCGCTCCAGCGGCCATCCAACCCATTTCGGCATTCGCCTGGAATTCCGTCTGCGTTCGGGTCATAACGGTTATTACGCCTTCAACGTAGGCGCCTTGTCCGGACGCGGCTACGAAGTCCAGACGGAAGAATGCGTACTCGAGGGCATTGGCCGAGGTCCGTTCTTTCAGCTCGAACACGGCCAGATCAAGAAAACCAGCGAAACAACCTTTCCTGCCGTGACCTCGGACCGTTTGGCCTTGGTGAGCGCGTCCGGCCTGGCGGTGTTTCGTCCGATTTACGACGCGCTGACCGCCATGGGCTTCTACAACCTGAACCCCAAACTGATCCGGGAATTGCAGAAACCACAGGACGGCCGCCTGCTCAAGCCCGCCGGCGAAAACATCGTCAGCGTCATCGGCCATCTCGAGCGGACCGCGCCCGACACCCTTCGCGTCGTCGAGGAGTACCTGCAAACCGTCGTACCGACCGTGCATGGCGTGGAACGGAAGCAGATCGGCCCCATGGAAACCTTGGAGTTCCGGCAGGACATGGCGGGCGCCAAGCATCCCTGGCGTTTCCAGGCGCAGAACATGTCTGATGGCACCCTGCGCGCCTTGGGCGTGCTGGTCGCCTTATTCCAGGGCAACCTGGATCAGGTTCCCTCGGTGATCGGCATCGAGGAGCCGGAAACCGCATTACATCCGGCGGCTTCCGGCGCTTTACGGGAAGCCTTGCAACGGGCCGCCGAGAAAACCCAGGTCATCGTCACCAGCCATAGCCCGGATTTGCTGGACGATCTGGATTTATCCGCCGATTCTTTGCTTGCGGTCGTCGCGAATGCCGGAGAGACCCGCATCGCCCCGCTGGACGAACCTTCCCGGAACGCCTTGCGCGCCCAATTATTCTCCGCCGGAGAACTATTACGGCTTAACCAGCTAGCACCCGATCCGGATGTGCTGAGCGCCCAAGACAACAGGCAGCCCGATCTATTCGGCGAAGTGGCTCAATGACACGCATCGCTTCCATCGTGGAAGGCTACGGAGAGGTTGAGGCCTTACCAGTCTTGCTTCGCCGTCTTGGCGAGTGGAAAACGCCTGATCTCTACGCCCAGGTTCTACCGCCCATACGGGTAGCCCGTGACCGGTTCCTGAACAAACCTGGGGAATTTCGCCGGCACTTGCTGCTTGCAGCCGAGAAATGCGGCGAGAACGGTTGGATATTGATTCTTTTGGATGCGGACGATGACTGCCCGGCCGAGCTAGGCCGACAGACTCTGGAAAAGGCGCGAGACATCGCCCCCCACCGCCGGATATCGGTCGTGCTCGCCAACCGGGAATACGAAGCCTGGTTTCTCGCCGCTGCTGAATCCCTGAACGGATGCCGAGGCTTCCTCGTTGAGGAACTTGGCGAGTTTGATGCCGAGCAGCCCCGAAACGCAAAGGGCTGGATGGGCGAACGTATGGCCTCGGGCACCTATCGGGAAACCACGGACCAGCCTGCTTTCTCGGCAAAAATAGACCTCGACCAAGCATTCAACCGTAGTCGCTCCTTTCGCAAACTCTGTAACGAGTGGTTGAGGCAAATGGCGTAACCACTCCTCACGTTCGACACCATCTTACGAATCTCCCACCACGATTCCCACCATGCCCGACCTCACACTCTCCCCCACCTGGCAAGCCCTCAAGGAAGAACGCAAGGCCTGGAAGGCCCTGCACCTGCGCAACCTGTTCGCGCGCGACCGCAAACGCGCCGAACGCTTCAGCCTGCAACTGGACGACCTGTTGCTGGATTACTCGAAGAACCTGATCCGCCCGCAGACCATGCAGCTGCTGCTGCGGCTGGCGCGTGAGGCCGGCGTCGAAAGCCTGCGCGAGGCGATGTTCGCCGGCGAAAAGATCAACCTCACCGAAGGCCGCGCGGTGCTGCACACGGCCCTGCGCAACCGCTCCGAGCGGCCCGTGCTGGTGGACGGGCGCGACGTCATGCCGGATGTGCGCGCGGTGCTCGGCCGCATGGGCGCCTTCGCCGAGAAACTGCGCACCGGCAAGTGGAAGGGCTTCGCGGCCAAAGGACAAAGCGGCAAGCCCATCACCGACGTGGTCAACATCGGCATCGGCGGCTCCGACCTCGGCCCGGCCATGGCCTGCCTGGCGCTGAAGCCCTATGGCGGCAACATCCGCGCCCACTTCGTCGCCAACGTCGATCCCAGCCACCTGGTCGATACCCTGGAGGACCTGGATCCGGCCACCACCCTGTTCATCGTCGCCTCGAAGACCTTCACCACCCAGGAAACCCTGCTCAACGCCCAGGCGGCGCGCGACTGGCTGCTCGCCCACCTGCCCGCCTCCGCCCTCACCCCTAACCCCTCTCCCGCCGGCGGGAGCACCCTGAAGGGCATAAAAGGGGAACGTCAAGCGGCTGAAGCCGGAAATCCGATCGCGAAGCACTTCGTCGCCGTTTCCACCAATGAGAAAGCGGTCAAGGAATTCGGCATCGACCCGGCCAACATGTTCGGCTTCTGGGACTGGGTGGGCGGCCGCTATTCCCTGTGGAGCGCCATCGGCCTGCCCATCGCCGTGCACGTCGGCATGGACGCCTTCGAGGAACTGCTGGCCGGCGCGCACGACATGGACGAGCATTTCCGCACCGCGCCCCTGGAGGCCAACATGCCGGTGATCCTGGCGCTGCTGGGCCTCTGGTACAACAATTTCTGGGACGCCGCCGGCTACGCGGTGCTGCCCTACGAGCAGCGCCTGTCGCGCTTCCCCGCCTATCTGCAGCAACTCGACATGGAATCGAACGGCAAGGGGGTGACGCGCGAAGGCCGGCCGGTGAAGGTCTCCAGCGGCCCCATCGTCTTCGGCGAGCCCGGCACCAACGGCCAGCACGCCTTCTACCAGCTCATCCACCAGGGCACCAAGCTGATCCCCTGCGACTTCATCGCGGCGGCTGAGTCGCATAATGACGTGAATGGGCAACATGCGGTGTTGCTGTCCAACTTCCTGGCTCAGCCGGAAGCCCTGATGCGCGGCAAGACCGCCGCCGAGGTGGAAACCGAGCTGGCCCAGGCCGGCCTATCCAAAAAAGAAATCAAGAGCCTGGCGCCGCACAAGGTATTCCCCGGCAACCGGCCCACCAACACCCTGCTGTATCGCAAGCTCACGCCGCGCGCCCTGGGCCGGCTCATCGCCCTGTACGAGCACAAGGTGTTCGCGCAGAGCGCGCTGTGGAACGTGAATGCCTTCGACCAGTGGGGTGTGGAGCTGGGCAAGCAACTGGCCAAGGCCATTCTGCCTGAGCTCGCCGGCCAGGCCGCGGCGCGCGGCGCCGCGCACGACGCCTCGACGGCGGCGTTGCTCAGCCGTCTGCGTGGTGCCTAAGGTAAGCGCGCGTCTTCGAGCCCCACAGCCAAACGTAGCGCAGCCCCGACAAGGCCACCACCGCGGCGGTGGCCTGGGCGAAGGGCTCGATGAGGTGATCGAGCCCGAGATGCAGGGCGAGATCCGCCAGGGTGAAGGACACCAGCAGGAATTCCAGGGCGATGGCCAGCTTGCCGGACAGCGTCGGGCGCACGTCGAGGCCGCCGGTGAGGCGGCGATAGCCCTCCGCGCCAGCCAGGATGACGAGGTCGCGCACCAGCACCACCCACAGCAGCCACATGGGCAGGAGGTCGGTCAGGCAGAGCATGGACAGGGTGGTGAGCAGCATCACCTTGTCGGCGATGGGGTCCAGCCAGGCCCCCAGCACGCTGCGCTGGTTCAGCAGGCGGGCCAGATTGCCGTCGAGCAGATCGGTCAGCGCCGCCACCGCGAACAGCCAGAACGCGCCCTGCACGTCGTGCACCGCCAGGCGCCAGGCGACAAAAGGCGTGAGGACGAGGCGGGTGGCGGTAAGAAAGTTGGGGATGGTCCAGATCATGGCTGATGAACATGTCCTGGAGGTTGCTGTGCTTCGCTCTTTGTAAACGCGGGGATCCCCAGCACTTCCAGCGCGTTTGTGGTGGTCTGCTGCGCCACCTCTTCGACGGATATGCCCCGCAGGTCCGCGAGGGTTTCGGCGATGCGCGCCAGTTCCGCCGGTTCGTTGCGGCCCTTGCCCACCCAGGCCGGGGGGATGTCCGGGCTGTCGGTCTCCAGGACGATGGCTTCCAGGGGCAGCTCGCGCGCCAGCCGGCGCAGAGTGCTGGCCCGTCCCCAGGTGAAGGCGCCGCCGAAGCCCAGCTTGAAACCCAGCTTGATGAAGGCTTCCGCCTGCTGATCGCTGCCGTTGAAGGCGTGCGCGATGCCGCCCCGCACGCCGACGCGGCGCAGGTGCTTGAGAATGGGGTCGTTGGCGCGGCGACCGTGCAGCAGCACCGGCAGGTCGAACTCCCGCGCGATTTTCAGTTGTTCGACGTAGTAACGCTCCTGGATCGCGTAATCCAGTTCCGGCATGAACAGGTCGAGGCCGATCTCCCCCACCGCCGCCGGCCGCCAGGTTTTGATGCGGCCGCGCAGCTCGGCGAGGTGCGCGGCCTGGTGCGCGGCGATGTAGACGGGATGCAGCCCCCAGGCCGGCAGGCAGCCGGGATAGCGAAGACAGGTGGCGGCCACCGCGTCGAAATTGGCGCGGCTGACGGCCGGCACGATCTGCACCGCCACGCCGGCCGCGCGCGCCCGCGCATACACCGCGTCGCGATCGTCGGCGAACTCCGCGGCATCCAGGTGGCTGTGGCTATCGATCAGGTCTTGCATGGCCCGCCGACTATCGCCGCAACGCGCCGGGATCGCAAGCCGGGGCAGCCTCGCCGCCGGTCCGCCCCATGACGCGTGCTCTCGGCACGAAATCGCGGCACAATCCGCCCACGCCACGCGCCGGCAAGAGCCGGGCATGGCGGGCAAGAGCCGCCACATTCCACAGGCTGACAGGAGACACCATGAAAATACGCCACCTCTGCATCGTTCTCGCGCTCGCCGTGCCCGGCGCCGCCAACGCCCAGCAGGCGCCCGCCGCCAACCCGCAGGCCACCGACATCCCGCAGAACCACGAAGCCTGGGTCCGCTACCTGATGGACTTCACCCGCAACGCCGAAATGCTCGCCGATCCGAAGAAATTCATGGCCGCGCTCAACGCCGTCAGCGAACCCGCTTTCGCCACCGCGGCGCTCGCCGCGTTGATGGACCCGGCCCTCTATACCCAGTCCGCGTCCAGCCTCATGGATCCCCGCGCCTACGGCAACTTCGCCCGCGCCATGGACCCCGTGGTGCTCGCCGCCTGGACCCAGGCTCTGGGCGATCCGCAATTCATCGCCGCCCTGCAGACGGTGATGACCGACCCCAACAAACTCATGCGCTGGATGATGCTGCCCATGGATCCCAAGCTGCTCGGCACGGCCATGAACCTGCTCAACCCCAACCTCTATCTGCGCTGGCTGACCGCGCCCGCGAGTCCGCAGGTGGCGGGCATGGCCACCGCCCCGCTCAACCCCAACTGGTACGGCGCCTGGCTGGGCGGCATGGCGGCGCCGCAATCCTACGGCCCCACCATGAACACGCTGATGCGGCCGCCCGCCTATGGCGCGCCCATGCCGCTGATGGTGCCGATGCCCATTCCGGGTAGGCCAGCGGCCAGGTAATCCAGCTTTTCACTTGACGGCGGGGCCGGCAATCCCCGCCCTGATCTCGATTATTGAAATTCTCGCGCCAGCCCCAAACTTTTTCGCCGTTCTCATGTCACTCGTTGTCGTCATTCACGCAAAGGATGCAACTCCATGAAGCACTTTCTTCTCGCCCTGTTCACCACCTTCGCCGGTCTTGCCCTGACCATCCCCGACGCCGAGGCCAAGCGCATGGGCGGCGGCCGCGATGCCGGCATGCAGCGCGATGGCGGCAACTTCATGAAGCGCGACGCCGCGCCGCAGACGCCCGCCAAGCCGCAGCCCGGCGCCGCCCCGCAAGCCCCCGGCAAGAGTTCCTGGATGGGCCCCATCGCCGGCATCGCCGCCGGCCTGGGCCTCGTCGCCCTGGCCTCGCACCTGGGCCTCGGCGAGGAATTCGCCAACTTCCTGATGCTGGCCCTGCTGGCCATCGCCGCGATCTTCCTGGTGCGCTGGTTCCTGCGCCGCGGCCAGCCGGCGCAGGCGCGCCCCATGCAGTACGCGGGCGCCGGCAACACCGGCAACGCGAATCCGAACAGCGCCTTCGAGGCGCCCCGGGCCATGCCGGGTTCCGTCTCGGATTCCTTCGCCGCCTCCCCGGCCGCCCCCGCCCTGCCCGCGGGTTTTGACGTGGAGGGCTTCACCCGCCAGGCCAAGGTCAACTTCCTGCGCATGCAGGCGGCCAACGACTCCGGCAATCTGGACGACATCCGCGAGTTCACCACGCCGGAGATGTACGCAGAGATCAAGCTGGATATCGACGAGCGCAAGGGCGTTACGCAGACCACGGAAGTCACCGAGCTCAACACCGAGGTGGTGGACGCGGTCGAGGAAGACAACCGCTACCTGGTCAGCGTGCGCTTTTACGGCATGATCAGCGAAGACAAGGGCGCGCCCGCCGCCTTCGACGAGGTCTGGCACCTGACCAAGCCCGCCAGCGGCAAGGGCGGCTGGGTGGTGGCCGGCATCCAGCAGAACGGCTGAGCAGGACACGGGTAAAATTGTGGTGGGAGCGGCTTCGGCCGCTCCCACTTTCTTTTTCACCCCCCGATTCAAACCGAGCCGCAGCGTGAACCCCGATTCCCCGCTTTCGACAAACATTGCCCGCCAGGTCTCCCGGCGTCGCACCTTCGCCATCATTTCCCACCCGGACGCGGGCAAGACCACCCTCACGGAAAAGCTGCTGCTGTTCGGCGGCGCCATCCAGATGGCCGGCACCGTGAAGGCGCGCAAGTCGGGCAAGTACGCCACTTCCGACTGGCTGGAGGTGGAAAAGCAGCGCGGCATCTCGGTGGCGAGTTCCGTCATGCAGTTCGAATACGACGACTGCGTCGTCAACCTGCTCGACACCCCCGGCCACAAGGATTTCTCCGAGGACACCTACCGGGTGCTCACCGCCGTCGACGCGGCGGTCATGGTGGTGGACGCGGCCAAGGGCGTCGAGGAACAGACCATCAAGCTGCTGGAGGTCTGCCGCCTGCGCGCCACCCCCATCATCACCTTCATCAACAAGCTGGACCGCGAGGTGAGGGAGCCCCTGGAACTGCTGGACGAGATCGAGTCCATCCTGAAGATCCACTGCGCCCCGGTGACCTGGCCCATCGGCATGGGCAAGCGCTTCCAGGGCGTCTACCACCTGCTCAACGATGAGGTGCTGCACTTCATCCCCGGCGAAGAGAAGGCGAACCAGGAATTCCAGACCCTGCGCGGCGACGCCATCGACCGGCTGCGCAACGAATTTCCCCAGGAATTCGACACCCTGGACATGGAAGTCGAACTGGTGCGCGGCGCCGGCGCTTCCTTCCAGATCGAGGACTTCCTCAAGGGCAAACAGACCCCGGTGTTCTTCGGCTCCGGCATCAACAACTTCGGCGTGCGCGAAATCCTGCGCGCCCTGGTCGACTGGGCG
>JBBIIR010000038.1:0-10849 GCA_037446455.1 Hydrogenophilales bacterium
GCAGGCTCCGCCCGCCGCATCGTCGGGCTCCGGCTCGCGCACCGGGATGCGCCACAGGAAGAACAGCAGGACGAGTCCCAGCGCCGCCAGCATGAGCCGGTGCCAGGGCGATTGCATGAGCAGGATGGAAGTGCCGAAGGACAGGGCCATGAGCGCGTAGGCCACGCGCTTGGCGCGGCGGGGCATGGCGCGGTATTCGTGCCATTCGCGCAGCAGCGGGCCGACGATGCGGTGCGCGCGCAGCCAGTCGTGGAAGCGCACCGAGCTTTTCGCGAAACAGGCCGCCGCCAGCAGCACGAAGGGCGTGGTCGGCAGCACCGGCAGGACGATGCCGGCGAGGCCCAGGGCCAGGGCGGCGAAGCCCGCGCCCAGGCAGATCCAGCGCACCAGCCGGGAATCGTGCGGCCGCGCCTCCCTCATGAGCGCGAATCGCGCAGCAGGGCCTTGAGTTCGCCGATTTCCTGGCGCAGGGCGCGCACCTCGGCGTGCAGGTCCGCCTCGATGTGCTCGCGCGCCTGCTCCAGCGCCTGCACCGTCTCCTGGTGCTCGTCCTCGCCGAAGGTCTGCATGGCGTTGACGATGATGGCGATGAACAGGTTGAGCATGGTGAAGGTGGCCACCAGGATGAAGGCGATGAAGAAGACCCAGGCGTAGGGGAACTGTTCCATGACCGGCCGCGAGATGCCCATCGACCAGCTTTCCAGGGTCATGATCTGGAACAGCGTGTAGAGGGAGCGGCCGAGATGGCCGAACCACTCGGGGAAGGCGGCGGCGAACAGGTTGGTGGCGATCACCGCGAAGACGTAATAGATCAGCAGCAGCACCAGGCCGATGGACATCAGGCCGGGAATGGCGCCGAGCAACGCGCCCACCACCCGGCGCATCGACGGCACGATGCTGAGGATGCGCAGCACCCGCAGCACGCGCAGGGCGCGCAGCACCGAGAGCTGGCCGGTCGCCGGCAGCAGGGCGATGCCCACCACGAGGAAGTCGAACACGCTCCAGGGGTCGCGGAAGAAACGCAGGCGGTGGACGTACAGGCGGATGCCGATTTCCAGGACGAAGACGCTAAGGATGGCCTTGTCGAGCGCCAGGATGAGTTCGCCGTGCACGGCCATGATGGCGGGAGAGGTCTCCAGGCCGAGAGTGACGGCGTTGATCAGGATCAGCGCGAGGATGACGCGCTGGGTCAGGGGGTTCTCGATGAAGGTGGTCAGGCGGGCGCGGACGCCGGGCGCGTGCAGGCTGGAGGGGGCGGTCATGGGGTCGCGGGGAGGGGGCTGTGGGGAAGAGGATCGTCGGATTCCGGCTCGGCCACGCGCACCGCCACCCAGCGCAGCTCGCAGTCCTGGCGCGCGGCGACGGACGGAGCGGCCAGGCAATCGCGCAGGGCGGGCGCTTCCGGGCACTCGCAATACAGACCCCGCACGGGCTCCAGTTCGGCCACGTTCGGCGCCGGCGCCTCGCGCCAGGCCAGCAGCCGCGCCAGCAGCGGATCCTTGGTCGAGGCCGGCGCGCGGCCGGGCGGGATGTGCAGGTAATACACCAGGCGCGGCGGATAGCCGTTGCGCATGCGCACCGGGTTCTCGTAGCGCGCCACGGTGCGCGCCTCGCCCAGCGGCAGGCCGGCGCTCCAGGGATCGCCGTAGCGGCTGTGGCCGAACTCGTGCGAGAGGATGGCGTAGGGGTCCACCGCCTCGCCGCTGATCTGGAACTGGCAGCGGAAACCGGAGTTGCCCATGCGCACGCTGGCCGCCGCCGCCATGGAGCCGGCGCCCTCGTAGGCGTAGATGCGGAACACGGCGCTGTCCTGGGCGAACTGGCCGGTTTCGGACAGGCGTCCGCTGATCAGCTCCGACAGGCGCGGGCGCGGGCCGCCGTCGAGATGCGCGCGCCAGCGCGCGGCGTCGTACTCCAGGTAGCCCTTGTTGAGCAGACGCAGGGTGTCGTCCGCGACTTCCCGGAACCAGACGGCGCCGGCGTCGGTGAGGGCGAAGCGCCCCAGGAGTTCAATCTGGTCCGCCGACAGGGGCAGGGCGAAGGGCGCCACGCGCGGCTGCGTCACCAGGTTGAGCTTGCGCGCCAGGGCGAAATGCTCGGCGCGGCGCGCGCGTTCCTCGGCCGCGTCGGCCGGCGGCGTGGTCCGCCGCCCGGCGCGCGGAGCGCCGTCGGGCGCGGCGGAGAGCGCGATCTCGCCGCCCGCCTGCCAGGGCGCGCGCAGTTCCCGTTCCAGATCCACCGGCTGGCGCGTCTCGGCGGGCGGCAGGGGCGGCGCATCCATCGCCGCCGTCGCCAGCGGCCACAGCAGGCTTAGCAGCAGGAGCGGCGCGCGCATGAGACCAGGACGCTCAGAGCTTGTGAATTTCTTGAAAGCAGCCGCCAACGTGGTGGTCATTCCCGCGCAGGCGGGAATCCAGATTGTCCATCGGATTGATTTTCAGGACAGTTAGACCCACGAACTGGATTCCCGCCTGCGCGGGAATGACGGATTTGTTGAGCGCGGACATCTATTCAATGCTCAGGGATAGGCCCGCGCCAGAGCCTCATCCACCAGATTCTTCAGTTGCTCGAAGCCGAAGCTGGGCAGGGGCTTGCCGTTGACGAAGAACTCGGGCGTCTTGCTCACGCCGAGACTGCGGGCGTCGGCCAGATCCTGTTCGATCTGCTTGGCGATGGCCGCATCGGCCATGTCCGCCTTCAACCTGGCCATGTCCAGGCCGAGGCCGTCCAGGTGGCGCCAGACCTTGTCCACCTGCACCACGTGGTTCTCCACCCAGTCGTCCTGGGCGTTCAGCACGGCCTCCAGGGTTTCCCAGTGCAGGCCCTGCTTCGCCGCCGCCAGCAGCAGCGCCGACACCTGCTCGGAATTCTCGTGGAAGGGGGCGTAACGCAGGGTCAGGTGGATGCGCTCGGGGTGGGCGACGAGCATGTCCTTGACGAAGGGGTAGAAGCGCTTGCAGGTGCCGCAGGCGGGGTCGAGGAATTCGACGATGCGCACCTTGGCGTTACTCGGTCCCAGGGTGGGCGCGTGCGCGCGTTCCAGCCCGGCGCGGTTGGCCTCGGCCAGGCGTTCCGCCTCGTCGGCGCGTTCCGCCTTGTGGTACAGGGTGGCGCCGAGAAAGGCCAGCACCAGGAGGACGGCGGCGGAAATGAACAGGGTCTTCTTCATTGGGGCACCTTGAAACGGATCAGCAGGAGGACGACGAGGATGCCGGCGAAGGCCAGCGCGGAAAGCATCGGTAGCGTGAGAAAGCCGAACCAGACGATGAGTTCCTGCGAACAGGGCACGCCCTGGCTGCAAGGCGTCGCCCCTTCCGGCACCAATCCGGCCGCCACGCCCCAGTGCCACAGCGCCAGGGCCAGGCCCGCCAGCGCCAGGGGCAGGGCGTAGCGCACCACGCGCGGGTCGAAGGGAAACAGCCCGGCCGCCAGGATCAGCACCAGGGGAAACATGCAGATGCGCTGGTACCAGCACAGCACGCACGGCGTGTAGCCCATGACCTCGCCGAGGAAGAGGGCGGCCAGGGTGGACACGGCGGCCACCAGCCAGGCCAGGAACAGCAGGTTCCAGGCCTGGCCGGGGGAAAGGGTGATGGGTGTCGCGGACATGCTGACTCCTGATCGAGAGCGGAATTATCTCCGGCCTGGGCGCATTCGGCGCATGACGAATCAAGGCGGGGCATCCCCGCCGCAACCTCTCCGGCAAAACAGCATCGGCTTCTCGCTAGCCCCCCGCTTACAGCGCCGCCACCGGGATCGAGACGATGCGTTCGGTCAGCAGGCGCGGTTTTTCGTCGTTGTTGATGACAAGACCCAGCGGGCAGTCGTGCGCGGCGACGAATTCGGCCAGCGCGCGCAGTGAACGCGCTTCGATCGTCGCGCCGAGCTTGATCTCGACCGGCAGCGTGCCGACTTCTCCCGCCAGCACCAGATCGATCTCCGCGCCGCCGCGGGTGCGGTAGTGGCTGGGCGTTGCCTGGATACCGGCGGCGGCAAAGCCGCGCAGCAGCAGTTCGCCGGCATAGGCCTCCCAGGAACGGCCGGCCAACGGATGGCTGGCCAGCGCATCGGCGTCGGGAATCCGCAGCAGGCGATGGAGCAGTCCGCTGTCGCGCAGCCAGCCCTTGGGATGGCGCACCAGCTGCTTGTGCGGCGAGCGATCCCAGGCCGGCAGATGGCGCCACAGGTAGGTGCCGTGGGCGATGGCCAGCCAGTCGCGCACCGTAGGTTCCGAAACACCAAGCGAACGCGCGATTTCGGCGTTGTTGAGGATGGCGCCGGAGAGGTTGCACAGCAGTTGGATAAACTGGCGGTAGCGGTCGCGGTTCAGGTTGGGAAACAGCGCGCCGATGTCGCGCATCAGATAGGTGTCGAGATAGTTGCGGTGCCAGAGGCGGCGGAATTCGGCGTCGTCGCTGCTCCAGGGTTCCGGATAGCCGCCCTGGAACCAGTGCTCCAGCACCTGGCGCAGGTCGAGGCGCGGCGCGCCGGCCGCGACGACGTCTGCCGGCGCGGCCCGCCGCGCGAGCAGCTCATAGAGCGGAGAAGCGGGCAGGCGATACGCCTCGGCCAGCGAAAGCGGCGCCAACTCGGCCAGGCCGATGCGGCCGGCCAGTGTCTCGGCGACGTTGCGGGCCAGTTCCGGCGAACTGGAGCCGGACAGGACGAAACGGCCCTTTAAGCCGCGCTGCCCGTCGATGGCGACGCGCAGGGCGGGAAACAGCGGTGGCGCCAGTTGCGCCTCGTCGATGACGACGCCTTGCGGATGCAGGCGCAGGAATAACTCGGGATCGGCCAGCACCTGCGCGCGATCCGCCGCGCTCTCCATGTCGAAGCGCCGCCAGTCTCCGGGCAGGGCGGAGAGCAGGGTGGTCTTGCCCGACTGGCGCACGCCATTGACCGCCACGCAGGGAAAATGTCGCAGGAGGGTGGCGATGTGGGCCTGGAGGTGTCTTGGCAGCATATGTAAATACTAAATGCATGGTTCAGAAAATGCACATCATCACGCGCACAAGACGAACGGCCCTCGATCCGGGCATGGGTCGGGTTTGCCGGATGAGCCTTCTGAAGTTTGTGGCGAATCAATTTCCCGCGAGATATTCGCGCGCCGCGATCAGCCGCGCCCAGGCCAGCGGGCTCCAGGCCGACTCGGCGTAGATCGCCGCCAGCACCACCGCCGCGGCGATGAGCAGCAGGAAGATGAATTGCAATTGCCCCGCGTGCTCCGCGCCGAGGACGGCGAGATAGCCGCCGTGGGCGAAATCCGCCTGCGAGGGCTTGGGACACGGATTCAGGATTTCTTCAACAGCCTGCACGCGGCGTTGTTATCTCGCCACATTTCCGGTCGGTGCAGGCGCTTCTCCGCATCGTGTCCATGGGGTCATACGCGATCAGAAACACGTCAGGGCGCGGCAATACGTTCGAGTCTTCGCTGCGCTTCGGACTGTTCGTGACGCCAGTCGCGGTCCTCACGAACCAGCGTCGTCCGGATCAACACCACCAATTCACGCTTGGCCTGGCTCTGCCGGGTGTGGCCAAACAACTCCCCCAGAACCGGGATTTTTCCCAATACGGGCAGGCGGCTTCGACTATCGTCAAACGACTGCCGCATCAAGCCGCCAATCGCGACGATCTGCCCTTCTTTCAGTCTTACCACACTATCGGTTTCGGAAATGCTGCTCGATGCCAGCGGCAGGACAAAATCACCGAACGCGCTCCCCAGATTGATGATTTTCTTGTTTTCTTTGACGGTGCTGATGGAGGGCCGCACATGCAGGGTCACGATATCCTTGTCATCGATTTGCGGGGTGACATCGAGGGCGATTCCTGAAAAGAAAGGCCGCACCGTCACCGTCGGCGGCGTCGGTGCCACGCCCAGCGCACCCGGCGTACCGCCCGTCACTTCCGTTACGAAATAGTCGTCCGTGCCCACCCGAAGCACAGCTTTCTGATTGTTGGTGGTGGCGATGCGCGGGCTCGACAAGACATGCACCGCGCCCTGGCTTTCGATCAGATTGATCACGGCCGCAAAATCGCCGTCATTGAAGGCGAGGCTGAACAGTCCTTTGTCAGGGGTCAAGGCTGCCGGGATATTCCCCCCCAGCACCCCGCCAACCGAGCCTGTAACGCTTTTGTTGAGTCCAAAGGACCCCAGGGCTGCGCCTTGGGAAAATTGCGGCCCCGTCAACCGAGCCCAGTTCACTCCAGACTGGTATTCATCGCTCAATTCAACTTCGATGATCTTGGCTTCGAGCATGACCTGGCGCGCGCTCACCAGCTCGGATACACGCAAAAACTTTTCCACCAGGGCAAGCTGTACCGGGGCAGCCTTGACGATCACCATGCCGGATTGCGGGCTGACCACCACATTGCCCCCTTCGCCCACCAGTGCTTTCAGCGACGTGGCGATTTCGTCCCAGAATTTTGTGTCGGTGAGCGTTTGTACGCTGCTGGTCTCGAGCGAGCGCGACGCACTGGCCGGGCCGCTTCCGCCTCCGCTGCCCGACACTTCACTCAGACTGACCGAGCCCGACAACACCCGGGTATCCGACATGCCCCTGCGCTGCACCGCCAGGGCGTTGATCGTGTAGATGCGCGTCTGGGCCGAAGGCGAGGGCACGATGATGCGCGTTCCCTGAATTTCATACTCGTAGCCATAGAGCCGGCGGATCGCTTCCATGGCTTCCGGCACGGTTGTGTCCTTGAGATTCAGCGTCAGCACCCCGCTCACATCAGGATGCACCAACATGCTGTAAGGCGTGCCGGTGACCATGCCGACGAACACTTCGGAAGCCCGCGCGTTGTTCAACGACAGGTTGAAACGCACGTCGGGGGGGCGCTTTGCCTGACGCGGGGTATCAGTCACCACCTCTGCTTTGGGCGGCGGTTGCACGGCGGCCGGCTCTGCCGTCGCCACGGGTTCGTTCAGGGTGTCGCGCAGCGCCCCTTTGCCTTTTTGGCCAATCGGGGTGGCACAGCCGGCGAGTGACGCAACCAGCAGCGCCAGTAAGAGTGTTCTGTTCATGTTTGCTTCTCCCGCAATGGTTTTATCGGCGCTGCACCCGGGTTACGGGGCTCCACAAAGGAATGACCTGACGCTCGCCTGCGCGCTGAATTTCGATTCTGTCTTCACGGATCGCCACGACGCGACCGCCGTCTATCGATTCCCCGAGGTGAACAACCCGGCCGCCATACCAGGCAATCGAGTGCTTGCCCGCCACACGCACCCAGGTCAGTTCGGGCGCTGGCGGCGCGGAGACATCGGCCGCTTGCCGTACCGCTGGCGGCGGGGACGTGGGGTCAAACCGTGCGGCCTCGGCCTGCCCGACAGCCAGCAGAAGACCAACCAGAATTACAGTCGGGCCCATACGCCCTCCTGGCTCAGGCTATCAAACTGCACGGTCATTTCCAGCTTGGGATGATGCTGTGCATCCAGACGCACTTGCGTCCATTTCACAGCGCCGGACAATCCTTCCAGGCGCAGCAGCGCCTGGGTAAGCGCATGGTAACTGCCGCGCAGGCGCACCGTCGTCGGGTGCCTGTAGAACAGGGGTGGGGCGGCACTCGACTCGCCCTCCGTCTCCAGCGTGACGGGCTGGGCATCGGCGACGCGCAGGTCAAGCAACTCCACCGCAGCCTGCTGTGCCAGCATTTGCCGCAACTGCCCGAGCATACGTTCGGGCTCGACAAATGCCGCCTGGCGAGCGAGAACGGTTTGCTCCAACTGGGCCACACGGGCCTGTATCCGGCCCAATTCGGTATTGCGGCCGTCTTTGCTCGCCTGCCGGGCCTGGTTCAACAGCTCGCGCTGGGTAAGGATTTCCTGGCGCAGGCCCTCTTCGATCTGTTGATTGAGCGTCTCGCGCTTGAGTTGCGGTTCGACCAGCCCCACGAACAGCACCGTGGCCAGCAAGCCTGCCAATGCCGCGCACACCAGCACACGCTCGCGGAAGCTCATGGCATCAAGCCGCAAGGCCCAACTGATCAGCCCCAACTTGAGGGATTTCATGGTTGACCCTCCGTTTGGGGATTCACCACAAAGGCACGGCCGGGCAGCGCCGGGGTGTCACGCTCGTCAGTGGCTTCGGCCGGCAGGATGCCGAAGCCGTCGATACGCAGGTCGGCCAGTGCAGGCTGCCGCGCCAGCACGTTGAGATAGTCGGGGATACGGCTGGAATCCAGCGCCCGGCCGTACAACTGGAAACTGTTTACGCCAAACACAATCTCCGTCAGCCAGACGCCGGCCACGCCTTCACTGGCCAACGCCCGCAAACGTGCCGACGCACGCGGGTCAGACGGCTGGCCCAGCAAAGCCTCCAGCCGTGTCAAGTCGGCCAGCCGCTGTTGCGCGTCCTTCAGCGCCTGGAGACTCTGGGCTTCAGCAGTTTCCTCGCCTTCGGTCGACTGTATCGATGTTTCATACTCGGCCTGGAGGGCGTCACGCTCGCTTTGCAGAACGCGCATACTCGCCTCGCTTGCCGATGCCTTGTTGTAAGCCCACACAAAAACCACCATGCCGGCCGCCAGTACGCCCGCCAGAATCCAGGCGATGGTGCGGCTGGAAAACGCCACTTGCGGCGTCAATAAATTCGGATTGAGCAGATTGATGTGTTGCATGGTCACAAGGCTTTCACGTCCCGCCGCAGCGCCGCCCCCAGGGCAAACCAGCAGGCGGCCAGTGTCGGCGCATCCGGCAACTCGCCCTCGATCGCCGAGCGGAGATCGGCTTCTTCCAGCGGGAGATAAAGTTGCCCGCGCAGGTAGGCCGCCACGTCTGCGCCGGCAACCGTCGGGGCCAGCATGATCCGGTCCACGCGCAGGTTGGCATATTGCCGCTCGATATGGTCCAGGCTGCGCTGGAGTTCGAGTGCCAGGCGGTCGAGTGCGCTCTGGAAGCGCTCGGGCTCCAACCCGGCAAGGGCCGCCACATTGAGGTCGATGCGGCGGTAGAAACACAGTTCCCCGTTGCGGGTGAGCGTGAGCAGCCCGCCCTGCGCCGTGAGTGACAACAAGGCAAACACCCGGTCGCGGGGCTCCAACAATGCCGCGATATTGCGCTGGGCCAGTTCCGGAATATCGATAACGTCGAGACGGATTTTTGCGTGCTCGGCTTCGCCGATATGCGATTTGATCAGGGCATTGCGCGCAACCACCGCCAGCAACTTGTCTTCCGCGCCGTTGGCCGCCGGGTCAAAACGCAGGATATCCACCGTGGCCTCGTCCACCGGGTAGTCGATCATGTCCTTGATGCGCCAACGCACCGCCATTTTTAGCTCCTGCGGCGGTACTGGCGGGGCATTCAGCGGCAAGAGCTGATATTCCCCGTGTTCGAGAACGATGCTGGCGTCCAGCGGGGCATGGGTGTAGTGCGCCCATGCACGGGCGGCGGACGATTCCCGCGCGCGGTGCACACACGCCTGCAAAACCGGACGCGCCTCCCGCCAGACCACTTCGGCATGGGACATCCCCTGCGGGCTGGCTTGGATGGCAAGCCGCCCGTCGGGGGGTTTCGGTTTCAGCCAGGGCAGCAGGGAATTAAGCATGAGGAAGCGAAACGCAGGTTGAGTCTGACGCTGACTTATCGGCTGAAAACAGCGGTTCTTTGATGCTCGGCATAATCCGGGCTGGCCGGGGTGCCGCCTGTCGAAGCCGTCGCCATGATACGGTAAACCACGACGCCGCCGGGGCCGCTCGCGCGCGGCTCCGTCGTCGGGGCCGACTGGCACGTTACCTGAACGCTCACGTTCGGATACGCGGCCAAGGGAAGCAATGTGGTCGTGGGATTGCACACCGGCACCACCTGGCGCATCACCTGATACGCCCCCCATTCCAGCCCCGACTGGGCGGCCCGTTCGACCCGCTGCGCGCTCCGGCTTAACTGGCTATCCGCACTTTGCGCGCCGGTCAGCGACGCAACGAACCCGGCCAGCGCGGCCAGCACCACCACCAGCGCAATGGCTGCCACCAGGGCAAAGCCTTGCTGACGCTGCCTCATGGCAAGATGCTCCCGCGCAGCGTTTGCGCAACCATAACGCGCTCGCCCGCAGTTTCAAACCGGAATTCCACAGCCAGCCGTTGCGCGCGCCGCAAGTTGCCGGGTAATGCGACGGCGCGGCAAAAGCGCACATTTTCAGCCAGCAGGCGATTGTTGGCCGCCGCGCCAAAGGCCACGGGTTGGGTTACGGCGGGCGGGCCGTAACTATGGATACGCCGCAACTGCCCGGCGACCGGGTCACATACATATGTCACCGGATTGGTTGCCACCTGAAACCGCCGCTCGGCGGAATCGAACGGGAAAGTATGCGTGGCAAAGTCGACCGTCTGCACGCTGCCGCCGGGGCCGGTGTAGGCCGCCCGGGTGCTGTTGGCCGCCCAGACATTGGCCCCCGCCGCGTGGTTGTTGACGACAATCCAGTCGCCCGGCTGTACCGCCACCCGGAAAGCCGGGTTCACATCAGCCCCTAGCACGTCGAAGCGGGTGTCCGGCGCGGCCACGGTCAAGCTGTCGCCCGGCCCGCCGCCCCGATACCGCCCCTGGCTGGGCAAGCCGGCTGCATCGAGCCGCGTCGGCAGCAATTCGATATACACCCGCCCGCCCGCAACCAGCACCCGCACGCTGTTGGGCACGGCGCTGGCCATATCCAGCCGCAGCCTGGCGGCCGCCAGCAGGGCCGTGTCGGCGAGGTCGGCACGCCGTTCCGTGTCAAAAAAGCTGGCGATAGGCCCCCGCAAAAACAGCGCCGCGGCCGCCGCCAACACCCCCAGCGCCGCAATCGAGATCACCATCTCGATCAGCGTGAATCCCCGGCCCGGGCGCACACACCCCAACATCAGGTATTCGGCGCGTGCC
>JBBIIR010000039.1:0-10717 GCA_037446455.1 Hydrogenophilales bacterium
GCAGGGCGGCGAGAAAAGCGGGAGAGACCTCGTCCAGGGGGGTCCAGTCGGTACGCCGCGCGCCGCGATCGACACGCACCTCCTGCAACAGCCGTCCATGCCGGTCGAGCAGGCGCGCCTCGGAGGAGCGCCAGGCCGCGCGCACCTCGGCCGGTCCGGGCAAGGCCCGCGCCGCGCAGACCAAGGGGATCGCCGCGAGCGCCAGGCCGCATAGCCAGGAAGCTGAACGTGGGCAAGCGAATCTCATGCGCGGGGCGGCGAACGCAGTGGGAAGACGGGAGGATTATGCGGATATCGGCGACCGGGCACAGGCCTGCGATAATCCCCCCACCGCATCCCCGGGAGGTCGCCATGCAAGTCCTTATCCTTCTGCACATCCTCGCCACCGTCGTCTGGGTGGGAGGCATGTTCTTCGCCCACCAATGCCTGCGTCCGGTCGTGCTGGCGCAACTGGAGCCGCCGCAGCGCCTGCGCCTGTGGAACGGCGTGTTCGGCCGCTTCTTTCCCTGGGTTTGGCTGTCGGTGATCCTGCTCATCGGCACCGGCCAGGCGCTGGTGGCCATCATGGGCGGCATGGCGGCGGTGGCCTATCCCATCCACGTCATGGTGCTGCTCGGCTACCTCATGAGCGCGATCTTCATGTACCTCTACTTCGCGCCCTATGGCCGCCTGCGCGAGGCGGTGGCGGCGCAGGACTGGCCGGCGGCGGGCGCGGCCCTGAATCGCATCCGCGTGCTGGTGGGCACCAACCTGCTGCTGGGCATCGCCAACATCGCCCTGGTCTTCCTGCTGCCGATGGCCCTGTAGGACCTGGCGGCGTTCAGGCGAAGAACGCCGCCTCCGCCTCCGCCGGCAGTTTCACGCCGGTGACCCGGGCCTTCCGCAGGACTTCCCAGTAATAGCGGTAGGTGGCGCGGTCGTGCAGTTCGCCGGCGTGCTGGATGGGGCCCCAGTCCGCCTTCTGCGCGGCGAGCAGGATGGCGGCGCCGGTCTCCACTTCCGAGTAATCCGGCTGCATGGCGTCGACGATGGGCTGGATCTGCGTCGGGTAGATGCTCCACTGGCGCAGGAAGCCGAATTCCATGCGCGCCCGCCGCGCGTCCTGGTAGGTGGTGTAGGGGTTCTTCAGGTCCAGGGTGACGTTGTGGGCGGGGATGACGCCGTTGGCCAGGGCCGCCGCCGCCACCTCGCTCTTCGCCCGGGCGATGAGCTTGTGCTCGAACTGGCCGGGGCTGCGCATGGCGCTGGCGGGGATGGCGCCGTGGTGGCCGGAGACGAAGTCCATGAGGCCGAAGTCCAGCACCCGCAGCCAGGGCAGGGTGGCGATGCGGTGCACGTCGCGCAGCGCCCCGTGCGTCTCGACGAGGATGTGGATGGGGATTTCCCGCTGTACGTCGTGCTTCGCCGCCACGCTCTGGATGTAGGCGATCATCTCGGCGGCATGGGCGTACTCGGTGCTCTTGGGAATGGTGAGGTAGGCCAGCAGCTTGCCGGCGCCGCCCACCAGGATGTCGACGTCCTGGCGCCAGGCCGGGTGGGAGTAATCATGGATGCGGGCGCCGGCCATGCGGTGCCGGTTGGCGTCCGTGCCCAGCACGCGCACGATCATTTCGGCGTGCTCCCGCTCCCGCCCGGCGGGGGCGCCGTCCTCGCAGTCGCAGGTGACGTTGAACACCGGACCCAGCTTCTCCATCTGCTCCAGGGCCTTGAGGATCAGCTTCTCGCTGCCGGCGAAATGCTCGCAGGCGGGGATGACGGGAAAGGGCTTCTCGCCGGCGAACAGGGCGGCGTTGGGGTGGACGGGGTGGGTCGTCATGGAAGCTCCTGGAAAGAGTTTGACGTTATCGGGAATAGCGGGGTCGAAGAAATCCCCCCTGTCCCCCCTTTGCAAAGGGGGGAACGCCCAGGCCAGCCATCACCCCCCTTTCGCAAAGGGGGGCTGGGGGGGATTTGCAACCGCTGGATCGGCGTGACACGGCTCAATTCCTGCGCGGCATCAGCACCGTGTAATCCAGGTCCAACACCACGTTGGGGGGGTACTTCTGCTTGCCGCCGGCGTCGATCATGGGGTCCGGCAGTTCGGCGGCGGTCAGGTTCTTGATGCCCAGCATGCGCAGGCGCAGGGCGCCGAGGTCGGCGCGGTCGGGCAGGTCCCATTTTTCCAGCACTTGCGTGCGGCTGTAGAGGGTGTCGCCGGCGAAGGTCGGGTTGCAGTGGCTGCCGGCGTTGATGGCGGCGATGAGCAGGGCGTTTTCCAGACCCTCGTAGGACAGCGCCCGGCACAGGGAAATGACGTGGCCGCCGTAGACCAGGCGGCGGCCGAAGGCGCTGTCCTGCATCAGGTGGGCGTCGAAGTGCAGGCGCGCCGGGTTCTGGTAGAGGCGGGTGGCGAAGGTGTGGTCGGACTCGTCCAGGGTCATGCCGGCGGGGTGATCGATGCGCTCGCCCGGCTCGTAGTCGTCCCACAGCCGGGGGCCGCCGGTGAGGCGGGTCTCGTAGTCGCGCGCGTCCAGGAAGGACGGGATCTCCAGGCGCCGCGGCGCCACGAAGGCGGGCGTCTCCGGCACCACGGCCTTGGGCGCGGGATGGCTCCTGTCGCGCTTCTTCACCATCACCCAGCGCACCCAGGTGAGGACTTCGTGATCGTCCTGGTTCACCGCCGTGGAGCGCACCCAGACCACGCCGGATTCCCCGGTGCTGTTTTCCTTCAGGCCGATGACCACCGATTCCGCCGCGACGGTGTCGCCCACGTAGACCGGCGCCAGGAAGCGCGCATCGGCATAGCCGAGGTTGGCCACCGCGTTGAGGGAGATGTCGGACACGGTCTTGCCGAAGGCCAGGTGGAAGGCCAAGAGCTCGTCCAGCGGCCGCCGGGGATAGCCCAGGGCGTGCGCCACCGGCGCGGCGCAGCCGACCACGTGGCGGGAGCCGGTGAGCGCCAGGTAGAGGGCGATGTCGCCCTCCCCCACCGTGCGCGGCGTCGGGTGCAGGAAAGTCTGGCCGAGGCTGAAGTCCTCGAAGAAATTGCCGGCGGCGGTTTGACTCATGAGGCTCTCCTGCTCAATCGGAATAACGCCGCTTCAACGGCGCCCTCTCCCCCGGCCCCTCCCCCGCTTGCGGGGGAGGGGTGCGCGGCGGCGCGGGAGAGGGAGTATCTGGAACATTTACCCGCCGGTTCAACGGATTCCATCCGCGGCTTCCAACATCACGATCAGTTCATGGATCAGCAAGGTGCGGCGCGCCGCCTCCACGTGCAGGGTCTCCACCAGGCGGCCGTCCACCACGGTGACGCCGCGTCCCTCGGCGTTGGCCTCGGCGAAGGCGGCGATGACCTTGCGCGCCCGCGCGACGCTCTCGGCACGCGGCGTAAAGGCGTCGTTGGCGTACTGGATCTGCAGGGGATGCAGCACGGTCTTGCCGTCGTAGCCGAGGTCGCGCGCCATGCGGCAGGCGTATTCGAAGCTGGTCATGTCCTTCATGTCCAGGTGCACGCCGTCGACGATGGGCAGGCCGTGCGCGCGCGCCGCCAGCAGGCAGTGCGAGAGGCTGTAAAGAATGGGCAGGCGCTCGGGGGTGATGCGGGCGTGCAGTTCGTTGGTCAGGTCGGAAGTGCCCATGACCAGGCAGATGAGGCGGTCCGAGGCGCCGGCGATCTCCTCGGCGCGCAGCACCGCCATGGGCGTCTCCAGCATCACCATGACCGGGATGCGCTCGCCGCCCGCCCGGTCCAGGGCGGCGATGGCGTCCAGCACGTCCCGGCGGCTTTCGATGCGCGGGAACAGGATGGCGTCCGGCTTCAGCGGGGCGATGGCGGTGAGGTCGTCCAGGCCCCAAGCGGAGTCGTGCCGGTTCACCCGCACCACCACCTCGCGGTGGCCGTAGCCGCCCGCCCGCAGCGCCGCCACCGCGTTGCGCCGGGCTTCCGCCTTGCGTTCCACCAGCACCGATTCCTCCAGGTCGAGGATCAGGGAATCCACGCGCAGCTCCCGCCCCTTGGCGAGAAAGCGCGGCACGCAGGCCGGAATGTAGAGCATGGAACGGCGGGGACGGTACTGGGACATGGAGACTCCTTCGATCCGGTCATACCGGGGCAAGCCGGCATCCGGGAATTTCGCCCGATCGTTCTGGATCCCGGCATCCCCCCTTTCGGGGACAAGCGCCGGAATGACGGCATGGGGCAAACGGTCGTTCATGGCCTTGCTCCCCGCGACAGGGCGGCCGACTGGCTCCCCCCTTTAGTAAAGGGGGGCTGGGGGGGATTTATAGGCGCTTGCGAGAATGCTGCCCGGGTTAAATCCCCCCTGTCCCCCCTTTTATAAAGGGGGGAACGCCGATGGAAGCCATTTCGGCACAGCAACAACATCACGTCGACCTCGCCTCGGCGATCTCCGGCCGCAAAGCTTTGCGGATGATCTTGCCGTTCTTGGTGCGCGGGAAGTCCTGGGCCAGATAGACGATCTTCGGCGCCTTGTAGCCGGCCAGGTGCTCGCGGCCGAAGGCGGCGAGTTGGTCGGGCGTGGCCTGGGCGCCGGGGTGCGGCATCACATAGGCCACCACCAGCACCTTGTCGGCGGCGAGTTCCTCGCCGGTGGCGGCGCAGTCGGCGACCGCCGGGTGGGTTTTCATGACCCGCTCGATCTCGTGCGGCGAAACCCGGTAGCCGAAGGAATTGATGATGTCGTCCTTGCGGCCCAGGAACCAGATATAGCCGTCCTCGTCGAAGCGCGCGTAATCGCCGGTGAGGAACCAGCGCTCCTTGAAGGCCTTGGCGGTCTCCTCCGGCAGGTTCCAGTAGCGCATGAACAGGCCCGGGTCGTCGGCGGGCAGACAGATCATGCCCTCCTCGCCCGCCGCCACTTCGGCCAGGGTCTCCGGATCGAGCAGCCTGACGCCGTGGCCGGGTTGGGGGAAGCCGGCGGAACCCGGCTTGATGGGGCGGAACTTGTTCTCCGACAGGTAATAGGACACCTCGGACATGCCCACCGCCTCGTAGATGTCCACGCCGAAGCGCTGCCGCCACAGGCTCAGCATCTCGTCGGAGAGGTGCTCGCCGGCGCTCATGCAGTGGCGCAGGCTGGGCACGTCGGCGCCGGTGTGGGCGGTCTTCTGGAGGATCTGCCGGTAGATGGTGGGTACGCCGATGAAGATGGTGGCGGAGTGCTTGGCGATGAGCCTGATCCAGCCCTCGGCGTCGTTCCCGCCTTCGTGCACGATGACGGTCTTGCCGCGGTAGAGCGGGTCCATCAGGCCGGAGCCGAGCACGTAGGTCCAGTTGAACTTGCCGGAATGGACGATGCGGTCGTCCGCCGGCGCCCCTTCGGTGCCGAAGTCGAACCAGTATCGCGCCGCCGGCTCGCGGCCGATCATGGCGCGGTGGGCGTGCAGCACGCCCTTGGGGTAGCCGGTGGTGCCGGAGGTATAGACCAGGTAGGCGGGATCGGCGGCGCGGGTGGGATAGGGCGCCTCCCAGGATTCGATGCCGGCCAGGGAGGCTTCCAGGCCCAGCACCTTGAGGCCGTTGCCGTTGTAGAAGGGCGGCACGCCCTCGCCCGCCAGCAGCACGCAGCGCAGGCTGTCGAGACCGTGCAGCTTGTCGCGCAGGCCGGCCCACATGGACTTGTCGGTGACCAGCACGCTGGCGCCGGAATCCCTGGCCAGGTAAGCCACCTCCTCGGCGGTGAGCAGGGTGGAAGTGGGCACGGCGATGGCGCCCCGCTTCATGCCGCCGAGGAAGGCGGTGGGATAGGCGAGGGAATTGGGCAGGCGAATCAGCACCCGGTCCTCGGTGCGCACGCCCAGGTTGCGAAGGAGCTGGGCGAAGCGGGAGGTGGCTTGCGCCAGATCCTTGTAGGTGGCGGTGGAGACGCCGAGGGCGTCGTCCTCGACGATCATCGCCAGCTTGTCCTCGGCGGGCGTGCCCAGGTGGGCGTCGGTACAGGCCACGCCGATGTTGAAGCGGGTGGGCAGGTTCCACTGCCAGGGCTCGAAGGGGGGGAAGGACATGGCGTTCTCCGTGCTGGATTCCCCTCTCCCGCAAGCGGGAGAGGGAGTGCGAGGTCGCGCGCGTTCATAGGATGACTCCATACGGCCAATTCTCGCGGACCACCTGGGCCGGCAGCATGGCCAGCACCTTGAGGGCGAAATCGGTGTCGGCGTCGGACAGGGCGCGCAGGGCGTGGGCGCGCAGCAGGACCTGCAGGGCCTTGCCGAACATGGGGGGATCCAGCATCTCGCCCTCGAACTTGATGGCGCCGCCGAGCAGGGCGTCGGCTTCCACGGCGGCCTGCAGCACGCGGATGTTGCGCGCCACCTCGGTGGGGGACGGGGTGTAGGCCACCTTGCACAGGTGGATGTGGCCGGGGTGGATGACCTGCTTGCCGGTCAGGCCCATGGCCGCCTCCTCGCAGGCGTGGCGATAGACCACGCGGGACTCCTCGTCGCCGTGCAGGTCCAGCCAGCGGCGGATGTCATGCGGCTCCAGGAAGGTTTCCGGCATGGCGGCCTGGCCGATCAGCACCTCGACGCCGCCGATGACGCCGACGCCATTGATGCGCGCCTCGAAGATGATCTGGTGCAGGAAGTAGGACAGCTCCTGCGTCCAGCCGCGCGGCGTGATGTGGATGCCCATGGCCTTGGAGAAGTCGTGGATGCCGAACACCACGTGCTTCACCGTCGGGTAGGCCATGATCTCCGGCGCGATTTTCAGCGACTTGGGGTGCTCGATGATGGGCTGGATGGTGATGCGCGGGTTCATTCCCGCCAGGGCCGCGGACAGGTCGCGGATCTCGGCGGCGCCGTAGGCCTCGCCGGCCTTGGCCAGCATGACCGCGTCGAGGTGGTCGGCGAGGTCGCGCAGCATCGTCAGGTCCTTCTCGTACTCCTCGGTGCGGAAGGGGTTGATGCGCACCGCCACGGCCAGATCGTCGCGCTTCAGGCCGGGTAGTTCCCGGCGCAGCAGGTCGCGCGACAGGGCCTTCTGGCGGCAGCCGTCCTCCAGGTCGAACAGCAGGGTCTGCGCGCGGCAGTGGCGGGCGTGCTTCTGGAAACGCTGGGCGGCGGCCTCCAGGTCCTCGTACAGGCCCAGGGCCGGGGCGTATTTCACCGGCGGGTAGTAGAGCTGAATGCCGGGCCAGTAATCGCCCAGCACGCGGCTGGCAACAGCCATGGCGGACTCCTCATCTCGCTATCGTCATGGAAGCGGGTCTTCGCCCGTTCCTCGTTGGTGCGAACGCTATTCCCTTCTCGGCTTTTGCACTGCACAAATATTTCAAGCGTGGGTATTGAAAAACCCAATCATTTAGTCGGCTTTTCCTCCTGTCATTGGAAGATGATACTTGGCATGCTTGAGTCACCAATCCGTCATTCCCGCGCAGGCGGGAATCCAGACTCCAACATCCGATTGTTGTTGAGGCAATCCGATGAACGGCCTGGATTCCCGCTTGCGCGGGAATGACGCAACCAGGCTGCAGGAGCCTCTATGACCACCATCCGCCAGGAAGACTTCATCCAGTCCATCGCCGACGCCCTGCAGTACATCGCCATCTATCACCCGCTCGATTTCGTGCGCGCCATGACCGCCGCCTACCAGGCGGAAGCCTCGCCCGCCGCGAAGGACGCCATGGCCCAGATCCTCGTCAATTCCCGCCTGTGCGCGGAGGGCCACCGCCCCATCTGCCAGGATACGGGCATGGTGGTGGTCTTCCTGAAGATCGGCATGGCGGTGAAGTGGGAAGGTTCCCTGTCGATCCACGACATGATCAACGAGGGCGTGCGCCGGGCCTACACGCATGCGGACAACCCCTTGCGCGCCTCGGTCCTGAGCGACCCGGCCGGGGCGCGCAAGAACACCCGCGACAACACCCCGGCGGTGATCTACCTGGACCTGGCGCCGGGCGACACGGTGGACGTGAAGATCGCCGCCAAGGGCGGCGGCTCGGAAAACAAGGCGCGTTTTGCCGTGTTGAACCCCTCCGATTCCCTCGTCGACTGGGTGCTCGAACAGTTGCCCGAGATGGGCGCCGGCTGGTGCCCGCCCGGCATCCTCGGCATCGGCATCGGCGGCACGCCGGAGAAGGCCCTGCTCATGGCCAAGGAAGCCCTGCTCGACCCCATCGACATCCAGGACCTGAAGGCGCGCGGCGCGCGCAACAAGGTCGAGGAACTGCGCCTGGAGTTGCTGGAAAAGGTGAACGCCCTGGGCATCGGCGCCCAGGGCCTGGGCGGCCTCACCACCGTGCTCGACGTGAAGATCAAGGACTACCCGACGCACGCCGCCAGCCTGCCGGTGGGCCTCATCCCCAACTGCGCGGCGACCCGGCACATCCACTTCAGCCTGGACGGTTCCGGCCCCGCCGTGTTCACGCCGCCGCCCCTGTCGGCATGGCCGGAGATCGCCATGCGGGGTCCGGCGACCGCGCGCCGCGTCAACCTGGATACCCTGACCCGGGCGGAAACCGCCACCTGGAAGGCGGGCGAGCAACTGCTGCTCAGCGGCAAGCTGCTCACCGGCCGCGACGCGGCCCACAAGAAGCTGGCCGACCTGGTATCGAGCGGCCAGCCGCTGCCGGTGGATTTCCGCAACCGTTTCATCTACTACGTCGGCCCGGTCGACCCCATCGCCGGCGAAGCGGTGGGTCCGGCCGGCCCCACCACCGCGACGCGCATGGACAAGTTCACCGACCTGATGCTGGGCGAACAGGTGGGCCTGATCGGCATGGTGGGCAAATCCGAACGCGGACCGGAGGCCATCGCCTCCATCCGCGCGCATGGCGGTGTCTACTGCATCGCCGTCGGCGGCGCCGCCTACCTGGTGGCCAAGGCCGTCAAGGCGGCGAAGGTGCTGGCCTTCCCGGAACTGGGCATGGAAGCGATCTACGAATTCGACGTGGAGAACATGCCGGTCACCGTGGCGGTGGACAGCGCCGGCAACTCGGTGCACGACACGGGGCCGCGCGAATGGCGCATGAAAATCGGCAAGATCCCCCGCGCGGCCCACTGAGGGCGGAGACGGCGGGAGCGGGCGGCCGCTCCCGCGGTACACCTTACTTCTTCGCCAGGCTCAGCCGCGACATGTAGTCGCTGACGGCTTCCACGTCGGCGTCGCTGTAGCCCTTCAGCACCTTGACCATGTCGGGACTGGCGTTGCGCCGGCCCTGGTCGCGGCTCTCGCGGGTCTCGCGCACGAGATAGCCGAAATGCTGGTGGGCGACCATGGGGTAGAACTTCTTGTGGTCGCCCTCGCCGTTGGCGCCGTGACAGCTGGCGCAATCCTTGTCGTACAGGGCCTTGCCCTTGGCCAGGTTCTTGCCGTCGCCCTTCTGGTTGTTGGCCGGCGGCGGCAGGCTCTTGATGTGGGCGGCGATGTCCGCCAGTTCCTCCACGGTGACGATCCAGTCGCCGACAAAGGGCGCCATGGCCGGGTTGTCGCGGCGGCCGGCGCGGATGTCCATCAGTTGTTTGAGGGTGACGCTGGGGTGCTGGCCGGCGATCTGCGGATACAGCGCGTCGGGCTTGCCGTAGCCGTCGGGCAGGTGGCAACCGCGACAGATCCTGTAGGCGACCAGGCCGCGTTTGGCGCTGGCCTTGTAGCCGAGGGCGCGGTTGAGATCCTGGTCGGGGGTGTTCCAGACGTAGCCGGGGCTTTCGATGCCCTTGGCGCGGGGCTGGCGCTCGCTCTGGGCAAACGCGGCATGAACCGCCAGGGCGCCCAGGGAGGCGAATACGAGGGATTGGATCGCGATTTTCATCTGCTTATTCCTTCGAGGCTTAAGGCATGCTGGCCATGTATTCGGAAACGGCGCGGGTTTCCTTCTCGCTCATGCGCTCGGCGATGGTCCGCATGACGCGGGTGCCGTTGGTGCGCTTGCCGGCGGCATAGAGCCGGAACTGCTCCAGCAGGTACTCGACGTTCTGGCCGGCGACGCGCGGAAACTTGCCCGACCCGCTGCCGTCGACCTCGTGGCAGCTTTCACAGCTGGGGATGTCGCTGGCGGCGTTGCCCTTGAGGTAGAGCGTCTTGCCCACGGGCAGCAGGGAGGGCTCCGTGACGGTGCCGGGCGCGGGTTTCTGCGAGGCATAGAACGCGGCGAGATTGGCCAGATCCTCGTCGGTCAGGCCGGAGACCAGGGGTCCCATCACTTCATTCTGGCGCCTGCCGGACTTGTAGTCCTTCAGCTCGCGCAGCAGATACACGGCCTGCTGGCCGGCCAGCTTGGGGAAATTGGGGATGGCGCTGTTGCCGTCCTCGCCATGGCAGGCCGCGCAGAGATTGCCGGCCAGACTGATGGCCTTGGCGGCGTCCCCCGCCTGCGCCGCCAGCGGACTCGCCAACGCCGCGATAAGCAATAAGGTTTGGGTGGTCATGGAATGTCCGATCGAAAGTACAACATGCGCAGCATACCCAGACGCGCCCGCATGCGTGAGGGCCGGGGGAGGCGATGCGCATTTAATTTGACCGTGGTCAAGAAAGATTCGCGGGATTTCCTCCTTGCCGCCGTATCCGCCTCAGGCGGAATAGCGGCGAATACCTGAAGGGAGACCGCATGGAACTGCTTTGGCGGCATTGGGTGGCGCTGGCCCTGGTGCTGATCGGCGACCTCATGAGGACGCCGGAGGGCGTGCTGGGTCAGCGCCGTTGAGTCGGGAACCGTCCGCGCAGCCGTGGTAATAAAACGCTTGGCGACGCCATGCCAACCGTGGAACACTGCGCACATAAGCC
>JBBIIR010000040.1:0-10546 GCA_037446455.1 Hydrogenophilales bacterium
GAAGGCGATGTAGACCACCAGGGTCATCAGGGTGATGGCGCCGAACCAGGGGTCGTACTTGGCGAACAGCACGCCCGCGACCATGAGGATTTCCAGCAGGGTGGGGCCGATGTTGAACAGGGTGAAGTTGATCAGGAAGCGGATCGAGCGGGCGCCGCGCTCGATGTCCACGGCCAGGCCGCCGGTGCGCCGTTCCAGGTGGAAGCGCAGCGATTGCGCGTGCAGGTGGCGGAAGACGTCGTCGATGACGCCGCGCATGGCGCGTTGCAGCACGCGCGAGAACAGGGCGTCGCGCAATTCGGTGAAGGCGGTGTTGCCGAAGCGCAGCAGGCCGTAGAGGACGATGAAGGCGAGGGGTAGTGCGAGCACAGCGGGATCGGGCCGGTCGAGGCCGTCGACGATCTCCTTCAGCACCAGGGGCACCGTCACGTTGGCCAGCTTGGCCAACAGCAGCAGGGCGAAGGCCAGCAGCACGCGGCCCTTGTAGCGCCAGACGTAGGGCGCCAGCGACCAGGCCGCGCGCCACTGGCCGGCGGTGGGGCGCGGGGTCATGGAATCGGAACGCAGGCGGTCGTGGGCCATGGCGCGGGCACGGGGTGGAACAACCGCCTATTTTCCCGGAAGCCGGGGCTAGGAACTCAGTCTTTTTGCCGCGCCAGCAGGTCGGTGGCCTTGTCGACCGCCACCGGGCGGCTGAACAGGAAGCCCTGGTAGGCGTCGCAGCCGAGGGAACTCAGGTAGTCGAGCTGCGCGCGGGTCTCCACGCCCTCGGCCACCACGTTGAGGTTGAGGCCCTTGGCCATGGCGGTGATGCCGGCGACGATGGTGCTGCCGTTATTGATGTGGCCGTTGAGGTCGTGGATGAAACTGCGGTCGATCTTGAGGGTGTGGATGGGCAGCTTCTTGAGGTAGGACAGGGAGGAATAGCCGGTGCCGAAGTCGTCGATGGAGATTTCCACACCCAGATCGGCGAGTTTGCGCAGCTTCTCGATGCTGCCGTCCATGTCGCGCATCAGGGTGCTCTCGGTGATCTCGATCTCCAGGCCCTGTCCGGCCATGCCGTTCTCGCGCATGCATTGCGTGAATTTCTCTACGAACTGCGGGTGCTCGATCTGCCGCGCCGACAGGTTCACCGCCATGGTGATGGGCGGCAGACTGGCCTCGCGCCACAGGATGGCCTGGCGGCAGGCGGCGGCCAGCACCCACTCGTTGATGGGGGTGATGAGTCCGCAGTCCTCGGCGATGGGGATGAATTCGTTGGGCGGCACCATGCCGCGGCTGGGGTGGTTCCAGCGGATGAGCGCCTCCATGCCGCGGATGCGCTGGTCGGCGATGGCGACCTGCGGCTGGTAATACACCTCGAACTGGTGCTTTTCCAGGGCGTGGCGCATCTCGTTTTCCACCGCCAGCCGGCCGTTGAAGGAATTCTGCAGGTCGCTGGTGAAGAACTTGTAGTCGTTCCGGCCGCTGTCCTTGGCGTGGTACATGGCGATGTCGGCGTGCTTGACCAGGCTTTCGATGGTGTCGCCGTCGTCCGGGAACACGGCGATGCCGATGCTGATGCCGACGAAGATCTCGTGGCCCTCGACGTGGAAGGGCTGCTTCAGCGAGGTGAGTATTTTTTCCGCGATATAGGCGGCATTGTCGCGGCCGCGGATGTGCGGCAGCAGCAGCATGAACTCGTCGCCGCCGATGCGCGACAGGGTGTCGCCCTCGCGCAGGCTGCCGCGCAGGCGCTGGGCGACCGCCTGCAGGAGGCCGTCGCCGACCAGGTGGCCGAGGGTGTCGTTGACCACCTTGAAGCGGTCCATGTCGAGGAACAGGGTGGCCAGGGTCTGGCTGTGCCGCTTGGCGTGCACGATGGCCTGGCCCAGGCGGTCCTTGAACAGGGCGCGGTTGGGCAGGCCGGTGAGCAGGTCGTGATAGGCCTGGAAGGCGATGGTCGCCTCGGCCTCCTTGCGCTCGCTGATGTCGCGGGCGACGCCGTAGCTGCCGAGGAATTCCCGGTGATCGGCGTCCACCGCGCGGTACATGCCCATGGCGGACAGCTCCACCACCACGTGATCCGCCGAGGCGTGCTCGGACAGGGCGCTGAGCAGGTCCTCCTTGCGCTTGAGCTGGAGCTCGTGGTTGCGCGTCGCGCGTTCGCCGGTGCGGCGCTCGTTCAGGCGCCAGCGGGCGTTGTCGACCTCGCCGGGCGGCACCAGCACCAGATAGTCCTTGCCGATCAGTTCCGCCGGCGCGTAGCCGAGCGTGCGCTCGATGCTGTCGTTGACGTAGGTGAAGGCGCCCCGCGCATCGAGGGTGTAGATGACGTCCGGCGAGGTGTTGACCAGCAGCCGGTGCCACTGCTCGGACTGCTCCAGCTGCTGCAGCATGCGGGCGTTCTCGCGTTCCAGTTGCAGCTTGGCGACGGCGTTGCGCACGGTCTTGATCAGCTCGTCCGGTTCGCAGGGCTTGCGCAGGTAATCGTAGGCGCCCAGGCGCAGCGACTGGATGGCGGAGTCGATCTGGCTGTCGCCGCTCATGACGATGACGCGGCAGGCCGGATGATGCTGGCGGATGTAGGCCATGATGTCGTGGCCGCTGGCGTCCGGCAGACGCAGATCGACCAGGGCCAGGTCGTAGGCGCGCCGGGCAAGCAGGGCCATGGCCTGGGCGCCGGAGACGGCGGTATCGACGCCATGCACGTATTGCGCGACCAGCAGGCGGGTGCTCTCCAGATAGCGCGGCTCGTCCTCCACGATCAGGAGGCTGATCAGGGGCGCGCTGCTGCTGGTGAGAGGGGAGTTGCCCGGCATCAAGGACGGCCCTTCGCTGGTATCGGCATGCGGTTACGGGTTCTCCGCTGGGGGTGCTCCCGTGGCCGTGGGAAATGATAGCCGGAATGTGGTGCCGGTGGCGTGGCTCTTGAAGGCGATGCTGCCGTGGAGCGCCTGCGTCAGGGCCTTGACGATGGACAGGCCGAGACCGGCGTGGCCGCCGCCCTTGGCCGACTCCACCGGGCTGAAGACGCGGCCCGCCAGTTCGGCGGGGATGCCCGAGCCGGAGTCGGCGACCAGGATTTCGACGAACTTCTCCTGGCGGTGGTTGACCAGGGCGTTGGTCTCCAGGCGCACGCTGCCGCCCTCGGGAGTCGCCTCGAGGGCGTTGAGCAGCAGGTTGAGGACGATCTGCTTGAGCTTGTCACGGTCGCAGGGCAGCAGCGGCAGGTCCGGATCGAGGGCGAGAACGATGCGCACGCCGCGGCTCTGCCAGGATGGAGCCGTCACCTTCACCAGATCTTCGATGAGCGCGTTGACGTCGGTCGGTTCGAGGAAGGATCCGGTCGGCGCCTCGTCCTGGACCAGGCCGCGCATGATGCGCACGATGCGGTCGAGCTCCTCGTGCATGATGCGCAACTCGTCGGCGATGGGCGCCTCGTCGCCCAGCTTGATCTTCAGGATGGCCAGGTAGTTCTTGATGATGCCCAGGGGGTTGTTGATCTCGTGCGCGCTGCGGCGCACCTTCGCCGCCAGCGCGTCGCCGCCGCTCTGCGACGGCGCGGCGGGCGCGGCCTGGGCCAGGCGGCCGGCCAGTTCGCCCAGTCTGGCGTAGTGCATGGGGTTCGCGGCGACCGCGCTGAGGGCCTGGCGGCTGCCGCACACCAGCAGCACGCCCAGCGGCGAGCCGATGCCGATGGGAATCGCCGCCAGCCCTTCGGCGCCGGCCTGGCGGATGATCTGCAGGTCGAGCACGGCCGCGTCCGCCGGCGCGTCCAGGGTCACCACCACCGGCGCCCGCGTCAGCAAGGCCCAGGCGGCGGCGGTGGTGCTGCCCTCGGGCTGGATGGCGATGGGCGGGGTGGGGCGGCCGCCGAGGGCCTGGCCTTCGAGCGCGCCGCTGCGCGGGTTCAGGCGCAGGTAGATGGCCTGACCCAGACCGTCCTGGCTGGCCAGGCTGTCGGCCAGGCTGAGCACGGCGGCGGCGGTGTCCCGCGGGTGCGCGCCGGCCACCATTTCCAGGCGTCCCATGCGGCTCAGCTCGCGGGCGATCTCGCCGGATTGGCGGAAACTGTTTTCCGCCGCCAGCGTGTCGATGGCGCGGCCCATGGCGAGATAGGTCGCGCTGATCTGTTCGCGCTCGATGGGAGCGGCCAGCACCAGGGTGTCGGGATGCGGCATGGCCGGGATCCAGGCCGGGTAGTTCATGGTCTGGCGGTGGGCGGCCACCGCCATGCGCACCAGCGGCGCGGCATCGCGCAGGCGCTGGGCGGGTTCGTTGAGGTAACGCAGCACGTCCGGCAGGAAGGTGCGCAGCGGCAGCCGGTCGAGCGCGGCGAGGGCCTGCTGGCGGCCGGCCTCGGCGTCCGAGCCGGCGTTGCGCGCGAAGCGCGGCAGCCAGCACAGCAGCCCGGCCAGCCAGGCCTCGTCGAGTCCGGGATAACCCGCCTTCTCCGCCAGGGCGCGGCTGAAATGCGCGGTGGCGAGGGCCTTGCGCCAGCCCGTCTCCAGGGTCTCGGGCGAGAAGGGCGGCGAGGCCAGTTGCTCGGCCGCGCTGGCCAGGGCCAGGCTCTTGACGGTGACCGGATCCAGGCGCGCCAGGTGCTGCTCGAACTGCATGTCCGCGAGCTGGCAGCCGGGATGCAGCTGGCCCAGAGCCTCCAGGGCGAGCAGGGCGAGGGCCGGGTCCAGCATGAACAGGCGACCGCCCGCCTCGCCGATGTCGCTGGCGCCGCCCAACTCCGCCAACAGGCGTGCCAGCACCCCGGGGTGGCTGATGAAAACCAGCTTTTCCGCGGGCGGCTGGGCAGGATGCAGCAAGGACATGGCGATCGGAATAGAAAGGCGGGGCGCTGAGTGTGAATATTAAAGCAAGCCCTGTGCCACGCTGGAGAAGTCGCTCGGATCAGGCGTTCGCGCGGAGCCCCAGCCGCTGCCGTCATGAAGTGTAAAAAAATCCGACAGCGGTGGAGGGGGCTTGATGAAGTGCCGACAGCCCTGTCGTCGGATCGACCGTGTCTTTGGCGCGATCCGGGTGGAACGCGGATTCAGGCCGCCCCCGCGTCGCGCAGGAAGCGGAACAGCTCGCGGCTGGATTTCGGCGGCTTGCCCTCGGCCAGTTCGCGACGCGCGTTGCGGATGAGCTGGCGGGCGTGCTGGGCATCGCCGCGCGGGTGGGCGGCGAGCCATGCGGTAAGCGCCTGGTCGTCCTCCAGGAGACGGTCGCGCCAGCGCTCGATGGCATGGAACTCGGCCTTGGCGGCGGCCGATTCGCCGCGTATCGCCGCCAGTTGCTCGGCGATGGGCGCGCTGTCGACGTTGCGCATGAGTTTGCCGATGTATTGCATCTGCCGGCGCAGGGCGCCATGGCTGGCGAGCTGCCGTGCTTCCAGCACGGCCTCGCGCAGGGAGTCCGGCAGATCCAGCTTGCCCAGGCGGTCCGCGCTCAGCTTCACCAGTTCCGCGCCCAGGTCCTGCAGGGCGGTCATCTCGCGCTTGCGTTGCGACTTGCTGACGGGGAGGTCGGAGGGATCTGCGGCCATGCGGCGAAAAGGGCGTCCGGGCGCCGGGAAAGCGGAGCGGGGTTGCTATCATAACGGCTTTGCCGCCGCGTCCGGATGCCATCGTGCCGACCCAAGTCCCCCCCGCCAGTCCTTTCAGTTACCGCCACGAGACCTTGCGCGAGCTGGCCGCCCGCGTGCTCGATCTGGCTCGCCAGGGAGGCGCCAGCGCCGCCGAAACCGAGGTCTCCGAGGGCGGCGGCCTGAGCGTCGGCGTGCGCCACGGCGAGGTGGAGACCATCGAGCACAATCGCGACAAGGGCGTCGGCGTGACCGTCTACCTCGGCCAACGCCGCGGGCATGCCTCGACCTCGGATTTTTCCGCGGACGCCCTCGCGCGCACGGTGGACAAGGCGCTCAGCATCGCCCGCTTTACCGCCGAGGACGCCTGCGCCGGCTTGGCCGACGCCGACCTGCTGGCCGTCTCGCCGCCCGAACTGGATCTCTATCATCCCTGGGGCGTCGGCGTGGAGGAGGCCAGGGAACTGGCGCGGGCCTGCGAAGCGGCGGCCCTGGAAACCGACCCGCGCATCACCAACTCGGAGGGCGCCTCCCTGTCCAGCCAGGCGTCGCATTTCGTCTACGCCAACAGCCTGGGCTTTTGCGCGGGCTATCCCAGCAGCCGGCAGAGCCTGTCCTGCGCGGTCATCGCCGAGGAAGGCGACAGCATGCAGCGGGATTACTGGTACACCACGGCGCGCGCCGCCAGCGACCTCGACGACCCGCTCGCCGTCGGTCGTCGCGCCGGCGAGCGCGCCGCGCGCCGCCTCAACGGCCGCCGGCTGTCCACCCGGCAATGCCCGGTGCTGTTCGAGGCGCCCATCGCCACCGGCCTCATCGCCAGCTTCGTCTCCGCCGTGTCCGGCGGCCACCTCTACCGCAAGTCCTCCTTTCTGCTCGACAGCCTGGGCACGCGGCTGTTTCCCGAGTTCTTCCAGTTGTTGGAGCGGCCCTTTCTGCCGCGCGGCCTGTCTTCCTCGCCCTTCGATTCGGAAGGCGTGGCGACGCGGGACCGCGACGTGGTGAAGGACGGCGTGCTGCAAGGCTATTTCCTCGGCAGCTACAGCGCGCGCAAGCTGGGGCTGCGCAGCACGGGCAACGCGGGCGGCAACCACAATCTCATCGTGCCGCCCACCGGCGAGGATTTCGCCGGTCTGCTGAAGAAGATGGATACCGGGCTGCTGGTCACCGAACTGCTCGGCCACGGCCTCAACCTGGTCACCGGCGATTATTCGCGCGGCGCCGCCGGTTTCTGGGTGGAAAACGGCGAGATCGTCCACCCGGTGGAGGAAGTGACGGTGGCGGGCAACCTGCGCGACATGTTCCTCGGCATCGTCGCCCTGGGTACGGACGTGGAGACGCGCGGATCGCGGCGCGTCGGCTCCATCCTCGTCGAGCGCATGACCGTGGCGGGGGATTGAGCCGTGATGCTGGCGCGGCGCTGCCTCGGGCCGCGGCTGGGCGCCCTGCTGGCGGGCGGCCTCGCGGATTTGCCGCGCGAGGCGGGGGCTCTGTAGCATGGATGCGCTGCTCGCCCTCGCCCGTTCCATCGACGCCCTCAACAGCCGCGTCGGCCGCGCCGTGAAATGGCTGGTGTTGCTGGCCACCCTGGTTTCCGCCGGCAACGCCCTCGCCCGCTTCGGCCTCGATCTCGCCTCCAACGCCTGGCTGGAACTGCAGTGGTACCTGTTCGCCCTGATCTTCCTGCTGGGCGCCGGCCATACCCATCTGCACAACGGCCATGTCCGCGTCGACGTGCTCTACGGCCGCCTGACTCCGCGCGCGCGGGCCTGGATCGACCTGCTCGGCGGCCTGCTGTTCCTGCTGCCCCTCGCCGGCCTGCTGGTCTGGCTGGGCTGGGCGACCTTCCAGGCTTCCTGGTCGGTGGCAGAGACGTCCCCCGACGCGGGCGGCCTGTGGCGCTGGCCCATCAAGCTGGCCATTCCGGTGGGCTTCGCCCTGCTGTTCCTGCAAGGCTTGTCGGAGATCATCAAGCGCGTCGCCTTCCTCGCCGGGCGGGCTGAATTGGCGGAAGAACACGCGGAGGAGGTGGCGTGAGCTTCGAGTGGATGGCGCCGCTCATGTTCACCGGCCTCATCCTCTTCCTGCTGCTCGGCTATCCGGTGGCGTTCTCCCTGGCCGCCAACGGCCTGCTCTTCGCCCTCCTCGGCATGCAGCAGGGCTTCTTCGGCTTCGAGCAGTTGCAGGCCCTGCCGGAGCGCGTGTTCGGCATCATGTCCAACGCCACCCTGTTGGCGATTCCCTTCTTCACCTTCATGGGCCTGATCCTGGAACGCAGCGGCATGGCGGAGGAGTTGCTGGATACCCTGGGCCAATTGTTCGGCGCCATGCGCGGCGGCCTCGCCTACTCCGTGGTGCTGGTGGGCGCCCTGCTGGCGGCGACCACCGGCGTGGTGGCGGCCTCGGTCATCGCCATGGGCCTCATTTCCCTGCCCATCATGCTGCGCCTGGGTTACGACAAGCGCCTGGCCGCCGGCGTCATCGCCGCCTCCGGCACCCTGGCGCAGATCATCCCGCCCTCCCTGGTGCTCATCATCCTGGCCGACCAGTTGGGCGTCGGCGTCGGCGACATGTATCGCGGCGCGCTGGCGCCGGCCCTGGTGCTGACCGGCCTGTATCTGGTCTTCGTCATGCTGGTGGCGATCGTCCGCCCGAGCGCCGCGCCGGCCATGCCGCCGGAGGCGAGGACCCTGCGCGGCGCGGCGCTGTATCGGCGCGCCCTGGTTGGCATGGGGCCGCCCCTGGTGCTCATCTTCCTCGTGCTGGGCACCATCTTTACCGGCATCGCCACGCCCACCGAGGGCGGCGCCATGGGCGCGCTGGGCGCGCTGGCGCTGGCCCTGGCGAAGAAAAGGCTGAGCCTCGATCTGCTGCGGCAGGCGATGGACAGGACCGCCCGCCTGACCAGCTTCGTCCTCTTCATCCTCATCGGTTCCACGGTGTTCTCCCTGGTGTTCCGCCTGATGGACGGCGATCTCTGGCTGGAAGGGCTGTTCTCGGCCCTGCCGGGCGGCGCCCTGGGTTTCCTCATCCTGGTGAACCTGCTGATCTTCGTGCTCGCCTTCTTCCTGGATTTCTTCGAGATCGCCTTCATCATCGTGCCCTTGCTGGCGCCGGTCGCCATGAAGCTCGGCATCGATCCGATCTGGTTCGGCGTGCTGCTGGGCCTCAACATGCAGACCTCCTTCATGCACCCGCCCTTCGGCTTCGCCCTGTTCTATCTGCGCAGCGTGGCGCCGAAGAGCGTGCGCACCGGCGACATCTATTGGGGCGCGGTGCCCTTCGTCGTCATTCAGCTGCTCATGGTCGCCCTGGTGCTGGCTTTTCCCGAACTGGTGGGCGCGCGGGAGGGCCACACGGCCGCCGGCGGCGTGGAGTTTGGCGTGGACGATGCCGCCGGCATCCATTTCCTGCCCCCCGAGAACCGGCCATGAACTCCGCGTCACAGGACCGCACCCTTGGAAATAGGCGCTTCAAGTTTTTTCCCTGGGCTCCGTTAAGCTAAACTGGGTAGTGTGTTCACAGCGAGGTAGATCATGAAATCCACTCTGAGCTTGCTTGCCGTCTCCATGTTGGTGCTGTCCGGTTGCGCCACCAAGGATTACGTACACGAATACGTGCAATCGCAGATGAAGCCGGTTTCCGGCCAGCTTGCCGCCGTCGAGGGCCGAGTGGGCAAGGCCGAATCGGGCATCCAGGGCAATACCGGGGCCATCGCCGAAACCAATCGGCGCGTGGATGGCGCGGTTGCCGAAATCAAGGGACATGCCGAGCGCATCGCGCGCAACGAGGCCGAGGTCGCGAATCTTTCCCGGGCCGCGCGGGAGGCCATGGGTCGTGCCACAGCGGCCGGCAAACTGGCCGAGGGCAAGCTGGTGCACGAGGTCGTCATGACCGACGAAACCCTCAAGTTCGGCTCCGACAAGGCCAGGCTGGGCAAGGAGGCGAAAGCCGCCCTGGACGCCTTCGCGGCCAGGCTGAAGAATGAGAACCGCAACGTGTTCATCGAGATCCAGGGCCACACCGACAGCCGTGGCGAAGCCGCCCTGAACCTGAAACTGGGCGAGGCGCGCGCCGAGGCGGTACGTCGCTACCTCAACATGAAGGGCGGCATCCCCCTGCACCGCATGTCGGTGATCTCCTACGGCGAGGCCGCCCCGGTGGCCGACAACAAGCTGCGGGCGGGACGCCAGCAAAACCGCCGCGTGGTGCTCGTGGTGTTGCAATAGTCCCGCGTCTGTCAATTCCCGGCGCGGCCGCGCCGTTTTTTTCACGGGAGCCGCGCCGCGGCGCCCGAGCCCGATCCCACCAAGGAGCAGACATGTCCAGCATGACCACACCCAGCGGTCTCGTCATCGATGAACTCAGCCCCGGCGAGGGCGAGGAAGCCAAGACCGGCGATACCGTGCGGGTGCACTACACAGGCTGGCTGACCGACGGCGGCAAGTTCGACTCCAGCGTCGACCGCGACGAGCCCTTCGACTTTCCCCTCGGCCGCGGCTATGTGATCCGCGGCTGGGACGAGGGCGTGGCCGGCATGCGTGTGGGCGGCCGCCGCAAGCTGACCATCCCGCCCGATCTGGGCTACGGCGCGCGCGGCGCCGGCGGCGTCATTCCTCCCAACGCCACCCTGGTGTTCGAGGTGGAACTGCTCGCCGTGCGCTGAAAGTCAGGCAGGTCCGGATCAGTTCCTGGCTCGGAGCCCGGCCTCGATGCGTTCGCACAGGGTCTTCAGGATCTGGATGCGGGCATGGTACTTGTCGTTGGCCGACACCAGAGTCCAGGGCGCGATTTCCGTGCTGGTCTTGTCGACCATGTCGCACACCGCCTGTTCGTAGGCGGGCCATTTCTCGCGATTGCGCCAGTCGTCCGGGGTGATCTTGTAACGCTTGAAACCCGTGGCTTCGCGTTCCTTGAAGCGCTTGAGCTGTTCCTCCTCGCTGACCGACAGCCAGAACTTCACCAGCACCACGCGGTGTTCGA
>JBBIIR010000041.1:0-10406 GCA_037446455.1 Hydrogenophilales bacterium
GGGCGCGGAGCATGCTCCGCGAAACCCCCGCCTCACCCCCAGCCCCCGCTTCGCGCCCCACGGCTGGCGATGCATCGCCAGCCGGCTGCGAGGGCGGAATGCTGTGCATTCCGAATTCCCCTCTCGCCCCGCCCGCGGGAGAGGGGGGCTTCGAGAAGTCGCCGTGCGACTTTCACACTAAAGTATTCAAGCCTTTGTGCCGATAGGTATTCCTGCTACGCTTCGTCCGTTTTTCCGACTGGTTTCTCTGGGGAGTTCAACCATCGTGAGCACCGCACCTCGTTCCATCCGCAAACGCCTGTTGCTGGCCCTGGCCACCCTCCCTTTCCTCGGCGTGGTCGCCGCTTTCGGCATCGCGCCCGATAGCGCCACAGACAGCATCCCGCGTACCACCCTGGTCGAGGATGTGGCCCTGCCCGAGGCGCGGCCGACGGACAGCGGCGCTTTCGATTTCTGGCGTGAGGAACGTATCGGGCGGGGCGACACCCTGGCCGGCATTCTGTCGCGCATGGACGTCGCCGCCGGCGATGCGCGCGATTTCCTGGCGGCCGCCCGGCAAAGCCGCGCCCTCGCCCATCTCGCGCCCGGCCGCAGCGTGCTGGCGCGCGTCACCGCCGGTGGTCAGTTGATGACCTTCCGCTATCTGGCCGCCGACGACAAACTGGTGACGGTCAGCCGCGCGAACGGGGAATTCCGCCTGCAAGAACAGAATGTCACCCTGGAACCCCGCTTGCTGATGCGCTCCGGAAAAATTCAGGGCTCGCTGTTCGGGGCGACCGACGCCGCCGACGTGCCGGACCGCGTCGCCTCGGAAATGGCCGAGGCTTTTTCCGGCGATATCGATTTCCACAAGGACCTGCGGCGTGGCGATCATTTCTCGGTGGTCTACGAGGCCTTCTATTTCGAAGGCCAGTTGATTCGCAGCGGCCGTCTGCTGGCGGCCGAGTTCATCAACCAGGGCAAATCCCACCAGGCCCTGTATTTCCGCGATGCCCAGGGGCGCGACGGCTACTACACCGCGGATGGGCAGAACATGAAGCGCGCCTTCCTGAAGTCGCCCATGCCCTTCACGCGCATCTCCTCCGGCTTCTCCAATTCCCGCTATCACCCGGTTCTCAAGGAATGGCGCTCGCACAAGGGCATCGACTATGCCGCCCCCACCGGCACGCCGGTGCGCGCGGTGGCCGACGCGGTGGTGGATTTCGCCGGCGTACAGGGCGGCTACGGCAATCTGGTCATCCTCAAGCACCAAGGCGTCTACAGCACCGCCTACGGACACCTCTCGCGCTACGGCAAGGGCATCAAGCGCGGCGCCCGCGTCAGCCAGGGCCAGGTGATCGGCTACGTCGGCGCCACCGGTCTGGCCACCGGCCCGCACCTGCACTATGAATTTCGCGTCGCCGGCGTGCAGAAGAACCCGCTGGCCCTCAAGCTGCCCACCTCCTATCCGCTCGATGCGCGCAGCAAGGCGCAGTTCGCGGCGGCCACCGAGCCCATGCTGCATCGACTGGAATTGCTGCGCGCGACCAATCTGGCCTCGCTCAACTAAGAGCCTATTTCAGTAGGAATCATGCCCCGCGGCCGGTCCGCGAACTTATAGACTGCAGAAGGTCAGATCGAAATCGACATCGCGGTCGCACAAGCGTGGTTTCTGCACGGTGTCGGGCGACAGGAAGCGGATGTTCAAGGCGTATTTGTTGGCGCTGACCTCGGGCGCGCACGGCGCTTCCAGGGCCACGCGCAACAGATGCGCCGTTCTGCCCCCGAGCATCAACTGAAACAATCCCTGGGTGGCGCTATGCCGGCTGACGTGGCCGCTGTCGCGCAGGATGCGCAGCACCACGTCCACCGCGGATTTGAGCGGCATCAGGGGAGCGATCCATTGGGACAGGTCGGCGCCGCGCCTGGCGGGATCCTGATGCAGCCAGAAATGGTAGACGGGCAGATCGAAACTGCACGTCCCGCCGGGAATTCCGGCGCGGCCCTTGATGCCCAGCAACCATTCGTTGTCGCGCACATGCTGGCCGATCTTGCCGGTCATCGCATGGACCTCGCCGAGGGCGGCGCCGATGCCCTGCAGGACCTTGCCCAGCCTGACCGCATCCACCGCCGGGTTGCTGCGCAGGACCTCGAGGCTGGATTTCTGGCGTTCCAGTTCCTGGATGAGTTCGCTCTTCAGCTCGGAACGCGCGGTGACGTCGACGATTTCGAAAATCCCCAGCAAGGCGGCGTGATGCGAACGCGCGTCGGTCTGCTGGATGAAGAACCGGGCCTTGTCGAACAGATCCTCGAGCCGCAGCCAGGTGCGGATGCGCTCGTGCAGGGGGAATTCGTAGATGGTCACCGGACGGTTCCGACGAGATACATGAGCAAGTCAGCGCAACGGCTTGAATGGCGGGCGATTTTGCAGAATGCCCAGCTTCAGTGCAACGGCAAGTCGAGTTTTTTTTGCGCGCGCTCCGCCGCGAAGCGCAGGTAGGTTTCATGCAGCCGCGTGACACTGGCGCGCAAAGCGGACAGGTCGCCGAAATTTTCGATGACGTCGTCGGCGATGGCCAGACGCTCATCGCGCTTCGACTGGGCGGCCAGAATGGCCCGCGCCTGCTCGAGATCCATGCCCGGCCGCAGCGCGGTACGCCGCAATTGCTCGGATTCCTCGCAGTCCACCACGGCGATGCGGTCGAGGTGGGGCCGGTAAACGGGCAGGTGCTCAGCCAGCAGGGGCGCCACCAGCACCACGTAGATCCCCCGGGCGGCCTGCATCCGCCGCAGGGATTCGCTCAGGATCAGGGGATGCAGGATGGCCTCCAGTCGCGCCTTCGCCTGTGCGTCTGCGAACACCAGCCGGCGCATGGCGGCGCGATCCAGGGCGCCTTGCGGGTCCAGCACGGCGTCACCGAATGCGGCGCGGATGGGCACGATGCCGGCGCCCCGGGCGGAGGTGAGGGCATGGGCGATGGCATCGGTATCCACCACAGCGGCGCCGAATTCGCCGAGCATGTCGGCGACCGTGCTCTTGCCCGAACCGATGCCACCGGTCAGGCCGACGCGCAGCGATGGCGCCATCAACCGAGCCAGAGGGCGGTCAGGGGCGCGCCCCAGAACAAGGCCACGACTCCGGCGAGGGCGAGCCAGGGACCAAAGGGGATGGGCACGGCGCGGTCATGGCCGCGCAAGAGGACAAGGCTGATGCCCACCACGGCGCCGGCCAGGCTCGCCATCAGGGCGATGGGCAGCAGCATGGTCCAGCCCAACCAGGCACCCAGGGCGGCAAGCAGTTTGAAATCACCGTAGCCCATGCCTTCCTTGCCGGTCAGCCAGCGGAACAGGTGGTAGATCAACCACAGCGACAGATAGCCCGCCGCCGCGCCCAGTACCGCCTGCTCGATGGGCACGAAGACGCCTTGCAGGTTGATTAGCAGACCCAGCCAGACCAGGGGCAGGGTGATGTTGTCCGGCAACAGGCGGGTGTCCAGATCGATGAAGCCGAGGGCGATCAGCGCGCCCAGCAGGCAGCAGGCGGCCACCGCCTGCGCGCCCGGGCCCCAGCGCCAGGCGGCATAGCTGAAAAGGAAGCCGGTAAGGATCTCGACCAGGGGATAGCGTGGCGAAATGGCGCCGCCGCAGGCTGCGCAGCGGCCGCGCAGAAACAGCCAGCTCAGCACCGGGATGTTCTCGTACCAGGCGATGACATGACCGCAATGCGGGCAGGCCGAGCGCGGCGTCCACAGATTGTAGGGCGCGGCCGACGCCTGCGCGCCGGCGGGCTGCTCGTGTTGCGGCTGTACGGTGCCGTCGCCGCCCGCCGCGAGCCAGGCGCACTGCTCGCGCCACTCGCGTTCCAGCATGCGCGGCACACGGTGGATGACGACGTTGAGGAAACTCCCCAGCATCAGGCCCAGCAGCGCGGCAAGGGCAACGAACAGCCCGGGCAGGGCGGCGAGCAACTCGAACACGTGCGCGGGGCGGGATCGACTAGACCACGGAACCCATCTTGAAGATCGGCAGGTACATGGCGATGACGATGCCGCCGATCAGCACGCCGAGGATGACCATGATGAACGGTTCCATCAGGCTGGAGATGCCGGCCACCGCCTCGTCCACCTCGCGCTCGTAATAGTCCGCCACCTTGGTCAGCATGGAATCCAGGGCGCCGGACTCCTCGCCGATGGACACCATCTGGATGAGCATGTTGGGGAAGACGCCGGCGGACTGCAGGCAGACGGCCAGGCTGGAACCGGTCGAAACCTCGTTCTTGATCTTCAGGGTGGCTTCCATGAACACGGCGTTGCCCGCGGCCCCCGCCACCGAATCCAGCGCCTCGACCATGGGCACGCCGGCGGAGAACATGGAGGAGAAGGTACGCGCCCAGCGCGACACCGTGGCTTTCTCGATGAGGGGCCCGAATACCGGCGCCTTCAAAATCCAGGCGTCCATTTTCCGCCGTAGCGCGGGCGAGCGTTTCCAGGCGCGCAGGATCAGGAATATGCTGACGCCGATGACGCCGAAGATGATGTACCAGTAATTGACGAAGGCGTCGGAGATGCTCATCACCAGCATGGTCAGAGCCGGCAGGTCCTGGCCGGAGGCGCCGTACAGATCCTTGAAGGTGGGGATGACGAAAATCATGATGCCGGCGGTGATGATGAAAGCCACCGTCAGCACGATGGCGGGATAGAACAGGGCGGATTTGATCTTGCCCTTGATCGCCAGCATTTTTTCCTTGTAGCTGGCGATTCGGTCCAGCACGGTATCCAGGATGCCGGCCTGCTCGCCGGCGTGCACCAGGTTGCAGTAGAGGCCGTCGAAATACTGGGGATGCTTGCGGAAGGCGGTGCTCAGGCTGGAACCGGTTTCCACGTCGGTCTTGATTTCCCCCAGCAGCCTCTGCAGGGCGGCGTTGGCGTGGCTGCGCGCGGAGATGTCGAAGGCCTGCAGCAGGGGCACCCCCGCCTTCAGCATGGTGGCCAGTTGGCGGGTGAACAGGGCGATGTCCTTTTCCGTGATCTTCTGGCCGCGTGTAAACAGACCCGGCTTGCTGACCTTGACCACGTTGATGCCCTGGCGCCGCAGCATCTGGCGCACGAAGGCCTCGCCCGGCGCCAGCATCTGGCCCTTGACCTTCTTGCCGGTCTTGTCCGTGCCTTCCCAGCTGAAAGGCTGCTGCTTGGCAACCGCCGCACCCGTAGCTTGCGCCATGCGTCTCTATCCTTTCATTCGTTGGTGACCGAGAGGACCTCTTCCAGCGAGGTCAGGCCCTGCTTGACCTTGAGCAGACCGGCCTGGCGCAGGTTGAGCACGCCCTCGCGCTGCGCCTGTTCGGCGATATCCATGGTCGAGGCGTTCTTCAGAATCAGGCGCGTGAGTTCCTCGCTGACCGGCATGACCTGGTAGACGCCGACCCGCCCCTTGTATCCCGTGTCCTTGCAGGCGGAGCAACCCACCGGCGTGTAAGCCTGCCAGGAACCATCCAGTTCGGCTTCGCTGAAGCCGGCGTTGAGCAGGGCCTCGGGCGGAATATCGACCGGCTTCTTGCAACTGGGGCACAGGCGCCTGGCCAGGCGCTGCGCGGTGATCAGGTTGACCGAAGCGGCGACGTTGTAGGAGGGAATGCCCATGTTGACCAGACGGGTCAGGGTGGCAGGCGCGTCGTTGGTGTGCAGCGTCGACAGCACCATATGGCCGGTCTGCGCGGCCTTGATGGCGATGTCGCCGGTTTCGTGGTCGCGGATCTCGCCCACCATGATGATGTCCGGATCCTGCCGCAGGAAGGCTCTCATCGCCGAGGCGAAGTCCAGGCCCGCCTTGTCGTTGACGTTGACCTGGTTGATGCCGGCCAGCTGGATTTCCACCGGATCCTCGACGGTGGAAATGTTCACGCCGGGCTTGTTGAGGATGTTCAGGCAGGAATAGAGCGAGACCGTCTTGCCCGAGCCGGTGGGCCCCGTCACCAGCACCATGCCGTAGGGGCGCCGCACCGCTTCCAGGAGCAGCTTGAGCTGATCCGGCTCGTAGCCCAAGTGCTCGATGCCGATGGTGGCCGAGGTGGCATCCAGGATACGCATGACGATTTTCTCGCCATACAGGGTGGGCAGGGTGGAAACCCGGAAATCGATGGCCTTGCTGCGCGACAGCACGAGTTTCATGCGGCCGTCCTGAGGCACGCGCTTTTCGGAGATGTCCAGCTTGGAGATCACCTTGATGCGCGAGGCGATCTTGTCCTTGATCGCCAGCGGCGGCTGGGCCACTTCGTACAGCGAACCGTCCAGGCGGTAGCGGATGCGGTAGCTTTTCTCGTAGGGCTCGAAGTGGATGTCGGAGGCGCCGCTGTTGATGGCGTCCAGCAGCATCTTCTGCAGGTACTTGACCACCGGCGCGTCGTCGATGTCCGCCGCCGCCGCGGTATCCGTCGCGTACTGGGCGTCATCGTCGCTGAATTCGAGGTTGAGATCCTCGGTATCGATGGTCTTGAGGATGCTTTCCTCGCTCGCCTCGCCGTGGCTTTCCAGCCAGCGGCCCAGCTTGTCGTCTTCCACGACGATGGGCTCGGTGGCCAGACTGGTCTGGAACTTGATGTCGTCCAGCGCCTTGAGATTGCTGGGATCGGACAAGGCGACGAACAGCCGGTTGCCGCGTTGGGAGATGGGCAGCACCCGATGCTTGGCGAGCAGCTTGGGATCCACCGCGCCCTTGGGAATGACCGTCGCATCAAGGGCATCGAGGTTGAACAGGGGAATGCCGAAATTGACCGAGGCGAAGGCCGCGATCTGATCGGCACGGAACCTGCGGGTACGCAGCAGATGAGCGATAAAGCTCTCGTTCGAACTGCGCGACTGGGTCTGCAGGTTCTCGCCTTCCTCGGGGGAAAGGAGCCCCTGGGTGACCATCGCCCGACACAGACCCGTCAGATTGGCGCTCACGGTGACCGCGACCATTGCCTCCTCTTTGCCTCTTGATACTGGGTACCGCGCGGGATATTGCCCCCCATGCGGGCAAATGTAAAGAAACCGGGGACAGCGCGAAATCTAGGCGAATCGAGCATAACGGACATGACTTTGAGAAGACGCCCCGAAGCATGAATACCCTGAAGGGCATAAAAGTCATGTCCGTTTCCCTCCCTTGCAGGGCGCGCCCCGGACTGCATTCCGGGGCCGTTCGGCGGGCGCGGAGCATGCTCCGCGAAACCCCCGCCTCACCCCCCAGCCCAACCCGCCTGCGGGAGAGGGGAGCTTCGAGAAACGCGGAGCCGCCCTCGACGGCTATTGCACGTTGCCAGCAACCACGGCCAACTTGGCGGCACGCTGGAGCCGCTTCAGTTCGACTTCTCGGCGGGTCGCCGCGGCACGTGAAGGCAGGCATTCCAGGTGGATCAGCAGCACGGGCCGGCGCCCGCGGGTATAGCGGGCGCCCCGACCCTGGTTGTGCTCGCGCAGGCGCCGCTCCGGGTCGGTGGTGATGCCGCAATAGAGGCTGCCGTCCGCGCAACGCAGCAGATAGACGAACCATGCCGGCCCGGCCGGCTGGACTTCACTGATGTTCGGCCTCGTAGAGCGAAGGCGTGACGCGGGCATGCGCCAGATACTCGCGCAGGTGCTTGACCGCCTGGCGGTCCAGCACGTTGCTGTGATGCGGTCGGTGCAGGATGCCCTCGGCGCCGTTGAGCAGCACCCGCACGCGCGCGCCGGACAGGGATTCGATGCTGGCCCCCAGGTGATGCAGCAGGGATTCGACTTCCCGCCAGTGGATATTGCCGCTGATGGGATCCTGGAAGATCGCGCGTATGAAGTTGACGTGCTTGTGGCTCATGACTGTCCCACACCGGAGCGATATGGAACAAGTTTGAACTTTCCGGCGGCCGCTGTCACGGCCCGCCCCTTTACGCCTCGGCGTGCTCCTTCTTGCCCGCCGATATGCGGTCCATGACCGCGAACAGCACCCCGGAGACGACGAAGGTCATGTGGATGCCCACCTTCCATGCCAGCTGTTCGTTGGTGAGGGACTCCACGTGCATGAAAGCCTTGAGCAGTTCGATACCGGAGATTGCGACGATGGAGCCGATGAGCTTCATCTTCAGTTCGGCGAAGCCGACGTGCCCCATCCAGCCCGGCCAGTCCTCGTGGCTCTCGGCGTCGAAGCGGGAGACGAAGTTCTCGTAGCCGGCGAAGACGATGATGATCAGCAGGTTGGCGACCATCACCACGTCGACCAGGGTGAGCACGCCGATGATGATGTCGCCGCCCTCGGCGGTGAACACCAGGGGCACGAAGTGGATGAATTCCTTGACGAACTTCACCAGCAACAGCGCCAGGGCCAGGACCAGGCCGACATAGAACGGCACCAGCAGCCAGCGGCTGGCGAACAGATATCTTTCCAGACGCGTTTCCACATGCTTCATGCGAGTTGCTCCTAACGGACATGACTTTGAGAAGACGCCCCGAAGCATGAAAGTCATGCCCGTTAATGAAAAACCGGAGGAAGCCCCCCGGTCATTGTCAAAGTGCGCCGATACCGCCCTCAGGCGCCCCGTTCCAGCGCGGCGATGCGCTCTTCCAGGGGAGGATGGGTCATGAACAGGCGTTTCAGGCCACCCCCGCCGCCCCCGCTGATGCCGAAGGCGGCCATTTTATCCGGCAGCGGCTGCGGATCGTGCACCGCCTGCAGGCGCTTCAAGGCGTTGATCATGGCACGCCGGCCGGCAAGCGCGGCGCCGCCCTGGTCGGCGCGGAACTCGCGCTGGCGCGAGAACCACATGACGATGATGGAGGCCAGCAGACCCAGGATCAATTCGGCGACGATCATGGTGATGAAAAACGCCGGGCCATGGCCATTCTCGTTCTTGAACACGACCCGGTCGACGGTGTGGCCGATGACCCGCGACAGGAACATGACGAAGGTGTTCACCACGCCCTGGATCAGGGCCATGGTGACCATGTCGCCGTTGGCGGCGTGGGCCACCTCGTGGCCGAGCACGGCTTCCGCCTCCTCCCGCGTCATGTTGCGCAGCAGGCCGGTGGAGACCGCCACCAGGGAACTGTTCTTGGTCATGCCGGTGGCGAAGGCGTTCACCTCGGGCGAATCGAAGATCGCCACCTCGGGCATCTTGATGCCGGCGGCCTGCGCCTGGCGCGCCACGGTCTGCACCAGCCAGAGCTCCTCCTGGGTGCGCGGATCGGTGATGACCTGGGCGCCCGTGGCCTTCTTCGCCGTCCACTTGGAGATAGCCAGCGAGATGAAGGCGCCGCCGAAGCCCATGACCGCGGCGAAGATCAGCAAGGACTGCAGGTTGAGGCCCTGGGCGTTGAGATAAGGCTCGACGCCCAGCAGGCGCATGGTGACCGACAGCACCAGGACAATGGCCATGTTGGTGGCCAGGAACAGAAAGATGCGTTGCATGACAAGCTCCTTGATCGGGGCTGAAGACGTGGCGCAGCCTACGCCAGTTGAAAGATCAAATAAAGTCGAATATTTCTGGATTACCATTCGTGTATTACGAATAGTGTCGACACCGTGAATTTCAAGCACCTGTACTACTTCTGGACTGTCGCCCGCAGCGGCGGGGTGGCGCGGGCCAGCGAACGCCTGAACCTGACGCCGCAGACCGTGAGCGCCCAGATCAAGCTGCTCGAAGAACAACTCGGCACCCCGCTGTTGCGCCCCGCCGGTCGGGGCCTGGAACTCACCGAGGCGGGCCGTCTGGCGCTGGGCTACGCCGACGAGATATTTTCCCTGGGCGACGCGCTCGAGTCCGCCCTGGCCAGCCACCAGGGCATGCCCTTCCTGCCGTTTCGCGTCGGCATCACCGACGTCATGCCCAAGTCGCTCGCCTACCAGCTGCTGTCTCCCATCGCCGGACTGGCGGAACCGGTACGCCTGGTATGCCGGGAAGGCAAGCTCGACCGGCTGCTGGCGGAACTGGCCCTGCACCGCCTGGACATGGTCCTGGCCGACCGTCCCCTGCCCGCCCACATCAACGTGCGCGGCTACAGCCACAAGCTGGGGGAATGCGGCCTCGCCTTCTTCGCCGCGCCCGCGCTGGCGGACGCCTGCGCCGATTTCCCCGCCTGTCTGAACGGGGCGCCCCTGCTCCTGCCCGGCGACGACGCCACCGCGCGGCCCCGCATCGAGGCCTGGCTGGAGAAGAACCGTCTGGCGCCGCGGGTGGTGGGGGAATTCGACGACGGCGCCCTCATGATGGCCTTCGGTCAGGCCGGCGGCGGCTACTTCCCGGCGCCGGCCGTGCTCGGCGAAGCCATCGCGGCGCAATTCGGCGTGCGGCGGGTCGGACTGGCGGAGGACATCCAGGACGTGTTCTATGCCATCACCGGAGAACGCCACATCACCCATCCGGCGGCGCAGGCGGTCCTCGCCAACGCCATGGCGCCGTAACCGCCGATATCAGCGCTCGA
>JBBIIR010000042.1:0-10220 GCA_037446455.1 Hydrogenophilales bacterium
ATGGTCGGGGCGAGAAGATTCGAACTTCCGACCCCCTGCACCCCATGCAGGTGCGCTACCAGGCTGCGCTACGCCCCGAACGCCGCGCATTATAGGGGGTCGGGGAGGATCGGTAAACACCGGTCGAAAAAAAACGCGCGATACGCGCAAATCCCGTGCAAATCCATGGATTTGCACGCCAGTTGAGTGGAAATTTCCGTCAGTAGGCCGGCTTGGGCCTCAGCTTTTCAGAATGCCGATGATCTCGGCCAATTCCTTCTTGATCGAAGCCAGATCAACGCTTTCCGCCTCCTCGGCCGGGACATGGGCGGATTCGCCCCCCTCGCTCAGCAGCCGGTTGCGGGCACCGCTGATGGTGAAGCCCTGCTCATAGAGCAGTTCGCGGATGCGGCGGATGAGCATCACCTCGTGATGCTGGTAGTAGCGCCGGTTGCCGCGCCGTTTCACCGGCTTCAACTGGTTGAATTCCTGTTCCCAATAACGCAGGACATGCGGTTTCACACCGCACAGTTCGCTCACCTCGCCGATGGTGAAATAGCGTTTCGGCGGGATCGGCGGAAGTTCAGTTGCGGGCAGCGGGTCCGACATGAGCCTCTTCCACCATGTCCTTCAGTTTCTGGCTGGCATGGAAGGTGACGACACGGCGCGCCGTGATGGGCATTTCCTCGCCGGTCTTGGGGTTGCGGCCCGGCCGCGGGGGCTTCTCGCGCAACTGGAAGTTGCCGAAACCGGACAGCTTGACGCTGTCGCCGTTCTCCAGGGCCGTGCGGACTTCCTCGAAAAAGGTCTCCACCATGTCCTTGGCTTCTCTTTTATTGAGGCCGACCTTCTCGAACAACAGGTTGGCCAGTTCTGCCTTCGTCAGGGTCATGCAGGTCTTGCTCCCTTAACGTGAAAGTCGCACGGCGACTTCTCGAAGCTCCCCTCGCCCGCGTGCGGGAGAGGGGTTGGGGGTGAGGGAAACGGGCATGACTTTCATGCTATGGGGCGTCTTCTCAAAGTCATGTCCCTTAACCACGTAGCGTTGCGTTGAAGCGTAGCGCCAGCAACTCCAAGACGCCCGCCACGGCGGCCTCGATCTCGGAATCTGTAAGCGTTTTCTCAGTATGTTGCAACAACATCTTGAAAGCAAGGCTTTTTTTGCCATGTTCCACGCCCTGCCCCTGGTACACATCGAAGCAGGCGAAGTCCGCCACCAGGGCTGGTTTCGCGTCGCGGAGCGCGGCCTCGATCTCGCCCAAGGGCAAGGCGGCATCCACCAGCACGGCCAAATCCCGGCGCACCGCGGGGAAACGGGCCAGCCCCTGATAGCGGGGGGCGCCCTGTTCGAGCAAGGGCCGCAAGTCGATCTCGAACAGCACAGGCGCCTTGGCGAAGCCGTACTTCTGCGTCAACCGGGGATGCAGGCTGCCGATCCAGCCGATGGCGGCGCCACCCAGCCAGACCTCGGCGCACTGGCCCGGATGCAGGGCGGGATGGCTTCCCGGTCCATATGCGGCGGCACGCGGATGCAGCAGGGCATCGAGGTCGGCGCGCAGATCGAAGAAGTCCACCGGCCGGGCCTTTTCACCCCACTGCTCCGGGCGGCAGGCACCGTAGGCCAGGGCGGCGATACGTTGGGGCTGGTCCTCTGCGCCGGCGCCGATGAAGGCGCGACCGGCCTCGAAGATGCGCAGGCGTTCCTGACCGTGGTTCAGGTTGTGGCGCAGGGATTGCACCAGGCCACCCAGCAGGCTGCCGCGCATGACGCCCATCTGGCTGGCGATGGGGTTCAGCAGGGGCAGGATCTCGCCCTGGGAACGGAAGTCCCGATCCAGTTCCTCGGAAGTGAAGCTATAGGTGATGTTTTCCTGATAACCCCTTGCCACCAATAGTTTTTTTAGCTCGGCAACGGAGCGTTCACCCTCCCCCGCCGGCAGCATGGCGTGATCGCCGCGCAGGGCGACGGCGGGGATGGCGTCGTAGCCGTGAACGCGGGCGACCTCTTCGATGAGGTCGACTTCGCGGCTGATGTCGAAGCGGTGGCTGGGAGCCTGGACCCGGACGCTGGCGCCCTCGGTGCCGACGCTCATGCCCAGGCGGGCGAGGATGCCCAGCATGGCGCCGTCATCCAGATCGAAGCCCAGAATCTTGCGGGCGCGGGCGGGGCGGAAATCGACGGGAGCTTTGGCGGCGGTACCGGGTCCGCTTTCCACCAGGGGGCCGCACTGGCCGCCGCAGATGTCCAGGATCAGGCGGGTGGCCCGCTGCATGGCGAAGTGCGGCAGTTCCGGGTCCACGCCGCGCTCGAAGCGGTGCGAGGAATCGGTGGACAGGCCGTGGCGGCGGGCGCGGCCGGCAATGGCGGCGGGCGTGAAGTGGGCGGCCTCCAGGAACACATCGGCGGTGGCCTCGGTCACCCCGCTGCCCACGCCGCCCATGATGCCCGCCAGGGCCAGGGGACCGCTGTCGTCGGCGATGAGCAGGGCGTCAGCGTCCGGCTCCATGACCTCGCCATTGAGCAGTTCGAGCTTGTCACCGGAACGCGCCAGGCGGGCGCGGATGGGACCCCGCAGCCGGGCCAGGTCGAAGCCGTGCATGGGCTGGCCCAGTTCCAGGAGCACGTAGTTGGTCACATCCACCACTGGATGGATGGCCCGCAGGCCGCAACGCTCCAGGCGCCGCACCATCCAGGCGGGGCTGGCGGCCTTGGGGTCGATGCCCCGGATCACCCGGCCGACATAACGGGGGCAACCGGCTTCGTGCTCGATGACCACGGGATGCGTATCGGCCACTTGGGCGGCGACGGCGGAACAGTCCACGCCTTCCAGAGCGGTGCCGGTAAGGGCCGCCACTTCGCGGGCGATGCCCAGCACCGACAGGCAATCGCCCCGGTTGGGGGTGAGCTTGAGGGTGATGAGATGGTCATCCAGGTCCAGCCAGTCGCGCAGAGTGGTGCCCACCGGCGCCTCGGCGGGCAGTTCCAGGATGCCGGCGGCCTCGGCGGACAGGCCCAGTTCCTTGGCGGAGCAGAGCATGCCGAAGGATTCCACGTTGCGGACCTTGGCCTGCTTGACCTGGAAATCACCGGGCAGTCGGGCGCCCACCCGGGCGCAGGCGGTCTTCAGGCCGGCGCGGGCGTTGGCGGCGCCGCAGACGATGGTCAGGGGCGCGGCCTCGCCCACGTTGACCTGGCAGACCTGCAGGCGGTCGGCGTTGGGATGCTTCTCGGCGCTGAGGATTTCCGCCACCACCACGCGGGTGAAGGCCGGCGCGGCGGGCTCCAGCGCCTCCACTTCGAGGCCGGCCATGGTCAGCAGATGGCCCAGCTCGGCGGTGGGCAGCTTGGGGTCGACGAGGCTTTTCAGCCAGGCTTCGGAAAATTGCATGGTCGAGATTCCTCAGGCGAACTGCTTCAGGAAGCGGGCGTCATTCTCGAAGAAGAGGCGCAGGTCATCGACGCCATAGCGCAGCATGGCCAGCCGCTCCACGCCCAGGCCGAAGGCGAAGCCCTGGTAGCGCTCGCCGTCGATGCCCACGTGGCCGAACACGTTGGGGTGCACCATGCCGCAGCCCAGCACCTCCAGCCAGCCGGTGTGGGAACAGACCCGGCAGCCGGCGCCCTCGCAGATGACGCAACCGATGTCCATCTCGGCGGAGGGCTCGGTGAAGGGAAAGAAGGAGGGACGGAAGCGCACCGGCAGCTGGTCCCGCTCGAAGAAGCGGCCCATGAAGTCCGCCAGCACGCCCTTCAGGTCGGCGAAGGACACCGACTCGTCCACCCACAGGCCCTCGACCTGGTGGAACATGGGGGTGTGGGTGACGTCGGAGTCGCAGCGATAGACGCGGCCCGGCGCGATGATGCGGATGGGCGGCTGATGCTTCTGCATGTAATGCACCTGCACCGGCGAGGTGTGGGTGCGCAGCAGGTGGCCGCCGTCCAGGTAGAAGGTGTCGTGCATGGCCCGGGCCGGGTGGTTCTCCGGGATGTTCAGGGCCGTGAAGTTGTAGAAATCGGTCTCGATCTCGGGGCCGTCCGCCACGGCGAAGCCGATGGAGGCGAACAGTTGCTCGATGCGGGCCAGGGTGCGGGTCACCGGATGCAGGCCGCCCATGCCCTCGCCCCGGCCGGGCAGGGTCACGTCGAGGGATTCGGCGGCCAGCTGCTTCTCCAGCTCGGCGGCCTGCAGCGCTTCGCGGCGGGCCTTCAACAGCGCCTCCACCTGGTCCTTGACCTGGTTGATGCGGGCTCCGGCGGCCTTGCGCTCCTCCGGCGGCAGGGCGCCCAGGCCCTTCATCTGTTCCGTGATGGCGCCGCTCTTGCCGAGGTAGCGCGCCTTCACCTGGTCGAGGACGGGAAGGCTGCCGGCGGCGGCGAACTCCCGCTCGGCTTCCTTGAGAATTTCATCGAGATTCATGCGCGAATCCGTTGCTCAGAAAAAGAAAAAGGGAGGCCCTCGCAGGCCTCCCCCGGTGCAGTCCGGGACGGCTTACGCCCCCAGGCTGGCCTTGGCCTGCTCGGCGATCTTGGCGAACGCGGGCTGATCGAAGATGGCCATGTCCGACAGCACCTTGCGGTCGATGTCGATGTTGGCCTTCTTCAGGCCGTTCATGAACACGCTGTAGGTCATGTCCATGCCAAGACCACGCACGGCGGCGTTGATCCGGGCGATCCAGAGCTGGCGGAACTGGCGCTTGCGTTGACGACGGTCGCGGTAGGCATACTGGCCGGCCTTCATGACCGCTTCGTTGGCGATGCGGAATACGTTCTTGCGGCGGCCGCGGAAGCCCTTGGCGGCGTCCAGGACCTTCTTGTGGCTGGCGTGGGCGGTTACACCACGTTTGACGCGAGGCATGAGGTGTCTCCCTTCTTAAGCGTAGGGCATCATGTCACGCACGTGACCGATGTCGGCAGGATTCACGTCGGACATCCCGCGCAGGTGGCGCTTGCGCTTAGTGGTCTTCTTGGTGAGGATGTGGCGCATGTAGGCGGAGGACCGCTTGATGCTGCCGCTGCCTCGCACGCGGAAGCGCTTGGCGGCTCCGCTCTTGGTCTTCATCTTGGGCATGTTGGCTCCAATTTTTCGATGCCGCCTGGCGGTTCCCACCGGGAACGCTTGACCAGCCACACGGCACTTGTCGGCGCGGATTTTTGCGAGGCCCGCGCCCGCCTCGGGTCAATCAGGATCCCCGGCTCATGCCGGATCACTTTTTCTTTTTCGGGGCCAGCACCATGATCATCTGGCGCCCTTCCAGCTTGGGGAACTGCTCGACCAAACCCCATTCGGCCAGGTCGCCTTCCACCCGCTTCAACAAGTCCAGGCCGAACTCCTGGTGGGCCATTTCCCTGCCCCGGAAGCGCAAGGTCACTTTCGCCTTGTCACCCTCTCCGAGGAAGCGGATCAGGTTGCGCAGCTTGACCTGGTAGTCGTTTTCATCGGTACCCGGCCGGAATTTCACTTCCTTGACCTGGATCTGCTTCTGCTTGAGCTTGGCCTCGTGCTGCTTCTTGCTCTCCTGGTACCTGAACTTGCCGTAATCCATGATCCGGCAGACCGGAGGCTGGGCCTGTGGGGCAATCTCCACCAGATCCAGTTCGGCCTCTTCGGCCTTGGCCAACGCTTCCCGCAGACTGACGATCCCCAACTGCTCACTGTCCGCGCCTACCAGTCGGACCGGCGAAACGTCGATTTCGCCATTGATCCGTGTGTCCTTGTCCTGTGCTATCTCAAGCCCCTTGAAAAAACGAGGAGCCGATCAGCTGCATCGGCTCCTCGGGTTGTTCACGCACTATCCCGCAGTTTGGCCACGAAGGCTTGCAAGTCCATCTGGCCCAGATCCTCGCCGCCGCGCTTGCGGATCGCCAGCTTGTTTTCCTGGCGTTCCTTTTCACCGACGACCACCTGGAACGGCACGCGCTGCATGGAGTGCTCGCGGATTTTATAGGTAATCTTCTCGTTCCTCAAGTCCGAAACCACGCGGAAGCCTTGTTTCTTAAGGGCTTGCGTGACCTCTTTCGCGTATTCGGCCTGGGCGTCGGTGATGTTCATGACCACGGCCTGCACCGGCGCCAGCCAGGTGGGGAAATTGCCGGCGTAGTGCTCGATGAGGATGCCGATGAAGCGCTCCATGGAGCCCAGGATGGCCCGGTGCAGCATGACCGGCGGCTTGCGCGTGTTGTCCTCGTCGACGAATTCCGCGCCCAGACGCACCGGCAGATTGAAGTCGAGCTGGATGGTGCCCACCTGCCACAGCCGGCCCAGGGAATCCTTCAGGGTGAACTCGATCTTGGGGCCATAAAAGGCGCCCTCGCCCGGTTGCAGGTCGTACTTCAGAGCGTTCTGGTCGAGGGCGGCGGCGAGATCGGTCTCGGCCCGATCCCAGCTCTCGTCGGAACCCACCCGCTTCTCGGGCCGGGTGGACAACTTCACCAACACGTCGTGGAAGCCGAAGTCGGCGTAGACGTCCTGCAGCATCTGGATGAACGCCGACACCTCCGCCTGGATCTGCCCTTCGGAACAGAAGATGTGGGCGTCGTCCTGCGTGAAGGCGCGCACCCGCATGAGCCCGTGCAGGGCGCCGGAGGGTTCGTTGCGATGGCAGGAGCCGAACTCGGCGATGCGCATGGGCAGGTCGCGGTAGGAGCGCAGGCCGTTGTTGAAGATCTGGATGTGGCCCGGGCAGTTCATCGGCTTCACCGCGTAATCCCGGTTTTCCGAGGCGGTGACGAACATGTTATCCCGGTAATTGTCCCAGTGGCCGGATTTCTCCCACAGCGTGTGGTCCATGATGGTGGGGGTCTTCACCTCCATATAGCCGTGCTCGATGAACTTGCGGCGCATGTACTGCTCGATTTCCTGCCACAGCACCCAGCCGTGCGGATGCCAGAACACCATGCCCGGCGACTCTTCCTGCAGGTGGAAGAGGCCCAGTTGCTTGCCCAGGCGGCGGTGGTCCCGCTTCTCCGCCTCTTGCAGGCGGTGCAGGTAGGCGGCCAGGTCCTCCTTGCTGGCCCAGGCGGTGCCGTACACCCGCTGCAGCATCTCGTTCTTCGAATCGCCGCGCCAGTAGGCGCCGGCCAGCTTCATCAGCTTGAAGGCCTTGAGCTTGCCGGTGGAGGGCACGTGGGGACCGCGGCAGAGGTCGACGAAGTCGCCTTCCCGGTACAGCGAAATGGTCTGGCCGGCGGGAATCGCGGCGATGAGTTCCGCCTTGTAGTGCTCGCCGATGGACTTGAAGAAGCTCACCGCCTGGTCCCGATCCCATTCCTCGCGGGAAACGGGAATGTCCTTCTTCGCCAGTTCGCCCATGCGCTTCTCGATGGCCGCCAGATCCTCGGGCGTGAAGGGGCGCTTGTAGGAAAAATCGTAGTAGAAGCCATCCTCGATGACCGGGCCGATGGTCACCTGCGCATCCGGGAACAGTTCCTTCACCGCGTAGGCCAGCAGATGCGCGGTGGAATGGCGGATCAGGTCGACGCCTTCGGCATCCTTGTCGGTGACGATGGCCAGGTCCGCGTCCCGATCGATGCGGAAGGAGGTGTCCACCAGCCTGCCGTCCACCTTGCCCGCCAGGGCGGCGCGGGCCAGGCCGGCGCCAATTCCGGCGGCCACCTCGGCGACGGTCACCGGATGTTCGAATGCGCGGACGGAACCATCGGGCAATCTGATCTGGGGCATGCTGAACTCCGGGCAACGGCTTCAAAGGCAAAAAAAAAGTGCGGGGCTGCCGCACTTTTTTCCTGGACGAAACAAGAACAAGGCTCAACCCGTGACGGGAATCCGCTCGGTCAGACAAGTTCGCGCAAGCATCTCGTTCAATCCTGTAGTTGGTAGGCGCGATTGGACTCGAACCAACGACCCCCACCATGTCAAGGTGGTGCTCTAACCAGCTGAGCTACGCGCCTAAGGTCGGGGCGCATTCTAGCTTCGCAGACCAATCGGGGCAATTGGTTCTATAGGATTTCTTGTTCGCGTGCCACGGCGAGGGGGTCCACACCGACGTTCTGAAATGGCAACACCAGAAAGGCATGCGCTCTGATTGCCGCCCGGTTCATCCCCGCGAGCGCGGGGAACACGCAGGTAGGGCCGCGCGGCACGCCGGAGCCGCGCCCGCTGGCCTTCTTGCCGCCGAACTGGTGCAGCGGGGCCTTGCCGGCGGTGTCCGCCGTGCCCACCACGACGGAATTCGAGTCGGCACGGTGGGCGATGGAGTTCATCAGCCGACCGGTGTCGCGCAGGGGTTGGCCCTGACGCTTCTTGAACGGCTTCCAGGCGCCGCCCCAGGGGGCTTCCGAGACGGTGAAGCCCAGGCGGATGTTCTCCGAGAGGTCGGCGCCGATGGCGTCCATGACCGGGGTGAGGTTGTCCAGGCGCTGGCGCAGGCCGTTGAGGGCGGCGAGGACGGAACGGTCGTCGAGGGCGACTTGAATCATGGTGGCGTACTGGGCTATAGTTACATCAAGCCGCACGACGTTTTGGACGTTCGGCCTGGGGGCGCGAAAGCGAACATCAGGCAGTGCGGCGATTTCATTTGTGCAGCCTTTTCCATAGCGTGAATGGCACGATGTGCCGACGGCGCACTTCCAGCACCACGTCATAATCGAATTCCGCATACATCATGCGCGACGTGATTTTGAGCGCGCCATTTTTTGACCTGGCTGGCTTGCCAAAAGAAACCTCCTGAGCGTCGTTCAGCGCAAGCCCAATGCGCATGTAGTCATCGGCTTCAATGGGCAACTGACCGCGCAAGGCCTCTTTTTCATGGCCGTGCGTATCCTGGATGTGCAAAAGGTAATCATGATCCAGCGCGTAGGTCTTGCCGCGCACAGATACGCCATCGAGCCGTTCGGCAAGCGCGGCGAAGTCATCAGGCATGATCATGACCGGAAGCGCGGCCTGTTTCACGCGCCGATTGGCAATGGCGTTGCCATGAAAGCGCGCCACATCCTCTTGTGTTGCCAACATCCCGCGCTGAGCGGATAGCGACTTGTTGAGTTGTTCGAGATATTTCATCCCTTGAGTATCGCACCACACCTTGCCGCCCTTGCCCGCCGCGAACAGCCCGGAGATGCACACCCGGCGCCGCGCCTCGATGGCTTGCTTGAGGCCGGCATCGTTGGCCACTACCGGGCTTTCGTCCCAGTCGCCCTTGTCCTTGGCCGGCGGGGCTGCGACCACGCCTTTCCAGCCGCGCGCGAGGGCCTGCTTTTCCGTCAGGCTTATGACCGAGCAGCGGCAGCGGTGAGCCCAGGGGGGCGTGCGCTTTTGCCAGATGGGGTCGTCCACCGGGGCGATGTAGCCGTTCATGGCGCGGTGACTCTCGCGGGTACGGCCGTCGTTGATCGACGAGTACATCAGGAAGGGCCGATGCGCGGCATTGCGCGCGTGCTGCTCGCGCCGGCCGATGGCGTAGTGGCTCTGGATGGCGTTGCGGAACACGGTTTCCAGGCGGCCCTTGGGCAGGGCGGCGACGGCGGGCACGTCCCGGAGGGTGGCCTTCTTCCAGGCGTGCCAGCTCTGTCCGGTCTCGGTGGCGGCGGTGAGGTTGTCGAGCACGGTCTGCATCTGGTCCAGGCCGGCCAGGCCGGGGACGGTGAAGGCGCGGGCGCGCACCTGGGCGGGCAGGTCGGCCTAGAACGCCTCGGGCAGTGCGACGCCCCTGTCCCGCGCGGCCTGGATGGCCTCGGCGAATGGCACGCGGATGCTGATGCGCAGGGGCGCGGCCATCTCAGCTCACCCGCTCGTCCGCGTTGACGTAGCCCAGCACGCTGGCGGCGAACTGGGCGCGGGCGAGCAGATCGGCGAAGGCGGGGTCTTGCGCATCCAGCAGCAGGGCCAGGCGGGCTTGCAGGTCGGTTCATCCCCGCGAGCGCGGGGAACACATCTTGGTCGCGAGGTCGGACGGCTCGCCGGTCGGTTCATCCCCGCGAGCGCGGGGAACACCAGGACATCGAGGAATTGAATGCCCGTGTGGGCGGTTCATCCCCGCGAGCGCGGGGAACACCAGAACGCCATGGCCGGGCGCATGGCCAACGTCGGTTCATCCCCGCAAGCGCGGGGAACACGGCTTCCTCGTTGCGGATAGCGTTGACCAGATCGGTTCATCCACGCGAGCGCGGGGAACACTAATTTGGGCGAGCTTGGCGGCCTTGAGGGCGCGGTTCATCCCCGCGAGCGCGGGGAACACTGGGACGGTCAGCCCTGGGTGCAGGAATATTTCGGTTCATCCCCGCGATCGCG
>JBBIIR010000043.1:0-10130 GCA_037446455.1 Hydrogenophilales bacterium
AGACTTCCTGCCGCTCCGGGTCGTAATACAGGGCGTTGATGGTGAAGTCGCGGCGGGCGGCGTCCTCCTCCTGGCTGCCGAAGACGTTGTCGCGTAGCAGCATGCCATCCTCGGCGGTGACGCGGGACTCGTCCTCCTCGTCCTCGACCTGGGGCGTCGCGGCGCGGAAGGTGGTGACTTCGATGAGGTCGGCGCCGCAATAGACGTGCACGATCTGGAAGCGGCGGCCGATCAGGCGGGCGCGGCGGAACACCCGCTTGACCTCCTCCGGCCTGGCGTCGGTGGCGACGTCGAAATCCTTGGGCTCGCGTCCAAGCAGCAAATCGCGCACCGCGCCGCCGACGACGAAGGCGGTGTAGCCGGCCTCGCGCAGGGCTCGGGTGGTGCGCAGGGCGCAGGAGGGCACCTGCTCGCGCCGGATGCCGTGGTCCTCGAGGGGAAGGATGCGCGGACCCGGCGCCGTTTTCCTGCCGAGCACCTTGTCGATGAGCCGGCGGATCATGGCTGCCGGCGCGGGGGAGCGATCATGGGGGTGGGAAGGTTCTCAGAAGCGGCGCGCATTATACACGCAGGGGCATGGCCTTTCGGCTTGCCCGCGGGGTCCGCAGGGGCTACAGTACCGCGAATTTTCAGCGCAAGGGGATCTAGGGAGTGTTAGCCCTCATCGAAGCAGCGGGATGGCCCATCTGGCCTTTGATCATTGCCTCGATCCTGGCCTTGGCGATCATCTTCGAGCGTCTTTACACCCTGCGCCGCACCCAGGTGATCCCGGACGGCCTGCTCGAACAGGCCCTGAACAACCTGCGCCAGCATGGACCCAATCCCGACCTTGTACGCGGCCTCGCCGAGGGTTCGCCGCTCGGGCGCATCCTCGCCGTGGGCATCCGCAACCTGCACAACTCGCGCGAGGTGATGAAGGAATCGCTGGAGGAGATCGGTCGCGCCGTCGCCCACGATCTCGAGCGCTTCCTGCTGTCCCTCGGCACCATCGCCGCCGTGGCGCCGTTGATGGGCCTGCTCGGCACGGTGGTGGGCATGATCGAGATCTTCGGCGCGCAGTCGCCCACCGGCGGCAATCCGGCGGCGCTCGCGCACGGCATCTCGGTGGCCCTGTACAACACCGCCTTCGGCATCATCGTGGCCATTCCCAGCATGATCTTTTATCGCTTTTTCCGCGGACGCGTGGACGCCTATCTGGTGGAGATGGAGCAGCAGGCCGTGCGTCTGGTGGAGATCCTGCACGGCGAGCGCAAGTAATGCATTTCCGCCAGATGGCCCGCGACGAGCCGGAGATCAATCTGATTCCGTTGATCGACGTGATGCTGGTGATCCTGATTTTCCTGGCGGTCACCACCACCTACGCGCGCTTCGCCGAGTTGCAGATCAACCTGCCCGAGGCCGAGGGCGAAAGTCCCAAGGAAGTGCCCACCCAGATCAACGTCGGCGTCGACCAGCAGGGTGGTTACAACATCGCCGGCGCGCCGGTGCCGGCCGGCGGCGTGGAAGCCCTGGTCGGCGCGCTGAAAGCCGCGGCCGGCGGGCAGGCGGACCCGGTCATCGTCATCGCCGCCGATGCCCACGCCACGCACCAGGCGGTGATCCGGGTGATGGATGCCGCGCGCCGCGCCGGTTACCCGCGGGTGACCTTCGTCACCCATAGCTCTCCCGCCGAACAGCCTTGAGCCAGGCGCTCACGCGCGCGTGGCACGGCCAGGGCCCGAGGTGGGCGCGTACGCTGCTGCTTGGCCTGGTTCCCCTGAGTCTGCTGTTCGGGGCGCTGGTGGCGCTGCGGCGCCGGCTCTACCTTCTCGGTCTGCTCAAGGTCACACGCCTGCCGGTACCCGTCGTCGTCGTCGGCAACCTCAGCGTCGGCGGTGCCGGCAAGACCCCCCTGACGCTGGCCCTGGTGGACTGGCTGCGGCGGGCCGGATACCGGCCCGGTCTGATCAGCCGGGGATATGGCGGCGCCGCGCGCGAATCCATGCCGGTGGCCGCCGACAGCGATCCCGCCCTGGTGGGCGATGAGCCCGTGCTGCTGGCGCGCCGCGCCGCCTGTCCGGTCTGGGTGGGGCGCGCCCGGGGCGAGGCCGGGCGGCGCTTGCTGGCCCGGCATCCGGAAGTGGATGTACTGCTGGCCGATGACGGCCTGCAGCATCTGGCCCTGGCGCGCGACATGGAAATCGTCGTCGTCGATGGTCGGCGCGGCTTCGGCAACGCTCGCCTGTTGCCCGCCGGTCCCCTGCGCGAACCGCTTGCCCGCCTGGCCGAAGCGGATGCGGTGGTGGTCAACGGCGGCGGCATGAGCGGCTTGCCCGTGCCCACCTTCGCCATGGCTTTGCGCGGCAGCGAATTCGTCAATCTCGCCGATCCCGCGCGCGTGGTCGACGCCGCCCATTTCGCTGGGCGCAAGCTGCACGCATTGGCCGGCATCGGCGATCCCGCGCGTTTCTTCGAACGCCTGCGCGAACTCGGCCTGCACATCGAGACGCATGCCTTTGCCGATCATCATCCCTATGCCGCCGCCGATTTGCCCGCCGGCACGCTGCTGATGACGGAGAAGGACGCGGTGAAATGCGCCGCCTTCGCCCGGCCGGATGACTGGTTTCTTTCGGTTGACGCCGAGGTGGAGGCGGGACTAAATACCCTGCTGTCGAATGTCATGAAAGCCCGCCATGGATGCCAAGCTGCTTGAAATCCTCGTCTGCCCCGTCTGCAAGGGGCCTCTGGTGTATCACAAGGAGGCGCGGGAACTGATCTGCAAGGCGGATCGCCTGGCTTTTCCCATCCGCGACGGCATCCCGGTCATGCTGGAAGAGGAAGCCCGGCGTCTGCGGGAAACCGAGGAAGTCGCCTGATCGGCGGCGCCACCAGCCCGCCGGCGCTTGCCGCATGGCCCAGCCTTTCCCGCTGCAATCCCTGCTCGATCACGCCCGCCATCGCATGGAGGCGGGCGAACGCCTGCTGCGCATCCTGAAGCGCCGGGTGGAAGCCGCGCAGCAGCGCTTGCTCGAGTTGCGCGAATACAAGCTGGACTATCAGCGGCGCCTCGCCGGCGGCGGCGCGCGCGGCATGGACATCCATCTGCTGCGGGACTTTCACGTCTTTCTCGGCAAACTGGACACCGCCATTACGCATCAGGCCGGCGAGGTGGACAAGGCCGAGGGCAATTGGCGCGCCGCCCACGACAACTGGCTGGCCCTGCGGCGCAAGGTTAAAGCCTATGAAACCCTGGCCACGCGCCATCAGCACCGGGAAAACGCGCGCCAGGAAAAACGCGAGCAGCGACTGACCGACGAAACCGCCCTGCGCCGACACCTGCATGGGAACGGCGGTTCCATGATCTGAGGCGGCACGGTGCTTGCTTAAGCTTCCTCAAAGTGGCACGGAGGAAGACATGGTCGATGTTTCGACGGTAATGGACGCGGCCGCCGGTGTGGCGGCCGGCAAGGTCGATCCCGCTGTGGCGGGGCAGGGCGGCAAGACCGCCGCTTCGTTCTTTGCCGTGCTTGCGGCGCGCATGGCGCCGGCGGTTGATGCGAATGGGGTGGAGGCCGCGGCCGGAGGGAAAGCGTTGTCGGCGACGGCGACCGCCAACGGCCTGTCGGCCCGGGAAGAGGCCAGCGAGGCGGCCGCCGATGCCGTCCTTGATCCCGCCTTGGCGGCGGCCATGAATGCTCAGCCGGTGGCGGCGGCGTCCGGGCAAACGCCCGCCGCAGCGTCCGCCGGCCCGGTTTCCGCTACTCCCGGGGCGGCGGTACAGCAGTCCGCAAGCCCGCGGGGTGCGTCGGCGCCCGCATCCGCGCCGATGGCCGCCGAGGACGCGCCACCGCGGTCAGCGCCAGCGCCGGCCACGGGTCTGCCGGAAACCGCGAAGACCCGGGCTGACCTGCCACGCTTCCCCGCCGATGGCCTGGCCAAGGCGGCAAACCCTGCCGCCGATGCGGTCATGAAAGGGCAAGCCTTGCCGCAATCGCTGGCCGCCAATGCGGCGGCCCTGTCCGCGGCGGGGACCGGGCTCGCGCGCGAGGGTATCGTCGATGCTCTGGCCGCCGTTTCGGCAAGCGCCGCCAACGGCCCGGGCGGAACCGCTGCCCTGGTCCCGACGACGGGGGGCGTGCTGACGGATCCCGCCATGTCGAGGTTGTTCGATGTCCTTCCCCGGCAGATCGAAGGTCGCCTGAATGTCGCCATCGAGGCGCCATTGCGCTCCCCGGCCTTCGCCAGCGAACTGGGCGAGAAAATCGTCTGGCTGGCCGGGCGTCATGCGCAGTTCGCCGAACTCAGCCTGAATCCGCCTCATCTAGGGGCGCTGGAGGTGCGCCTCAGCGTGTCCGGCGGCGAGGCCGTGGCCCAGTTCTTCTCCGCCAACGCCGGCGTGCGCGATGCCCTGGAAACCGCCTTGCCGCGTCTGCGCGAAATGATGGCCCAGGCCGGCATCCAGCTCGGCGAGGCGCAGGTGCGCGACGAGGCCTTCGCGCGTGACGAAGCCGCGCGAGGTGAACTTCGCACTTCCGCGGCCACCTCCACGCAAGCTGCCGAGGAGATGGGTGCGCGCGCGCTGCCGATGCGTGGCATGGGGCTGGTGGATCTCTACGTCTGAGCCGCGCCGACCTGGCCTATGCAGCCCGCATGCGCCGGGGCTTGCCTATTGTCTTGTCATGACGTAATAAAGAACATAAGCTTCGTGAAGAAACATTCTGTTTTTGCGCGATATTTTATGGCAAGGGTTTTCCATAGGGGGCATTGTGGCGAAAAAGGAAGCGCCGGCCGCGGAAGCGGAAGCGCAAGTACCCAAGAAGAAGGGCAAGCTGATCCTCATCCTGGCGGTGGTGGCGGTGCTCGTGCTGGGCGGCGGTGTCGCCGCCTTCCTGCTGCTGTCAAAGCCGGATGCGGAACAGGCCGAGGTGGCCGAGAAGGAAGACAAGACTCCGCCGGTCTACGAGCGCCTGGAAACCTTCACCGTCAACCTGTCGGATCAGCAAAGCTACCTGCAGACCGACATCCAGCTTCTGCTTGGGAATGCCGAGGTCCAGGCGAAGATCAAGCAACGCATGCCCGAGGTGCGCGATGCGCTGATCCGCCTGTTGTCGAGCAAGACCACCGACGAGTTGACCCAGCAGGAAGGCAAGGATGCGCTGGCCACCGAGATCGCCCAGTCGGTGAATGCCGTGCTGAAGGTCGAGGACGAGGCGGAGGGCGTCAAGAAAGTGTTGTTCGCTTCCTTCATCATCCAGGGCTGACTGGAACAACGTGGCCGACGACATCCTTTCCCAGGAAGAGGTCGATGCCCTGCTCAGGGGGGTGACCGGGGAATCGGAGGAATCCGGAGCCGAGGAGGCCGGGGGGAGTGTCCGCGTCTATGACATCGGCCGCCAGGAACGCATCGTGCGCGGGCGCATGCCCACGCTGGAAATCATCAACGAACGCTTCGCGCGCAATTTCCGCATCGGCCTGTTCAACCTGATCCGCCGCACCGCGGAAATCTCGGTGGGTCCGGTGACGGTCATCAAATACAGCGAATTCGTGCGCAACCTGGTGGTGCCCACCAACCTGAACATGGTGCACATGAACCCGCTGCGCGGCACCGCGCTGTTCGTGTTCGATCCGAACCTGGTGTTCCTGGTCATCGACAACCTGTTCGGCGGCGACGGCCGCTACCACATGCGTGTCGAGGGGCGCGACTTCACGGCCACCGAACAGCGCATCATCAAGAAGATGCTGGAAGTGGTGTTCGAGGAAATGCGCAAGGCCTGGGAAGCGATCTTTCCCATCCGCTTCGAATACGTGCGCTCGGAAATGAACACCCAGTTCGCCAACATCGCCACGCCGACGGAAGTGGTGGTGGTGAACACCTTCAACATCGAGTTGGGCTCGGGCGGCGGCGATTTCCATGTCTGCATGCCCTACAGCATGATCGAACCGATCCGCGACCAACTCACCAGCGCCATGCAGGCCGACCGCGCCGAAGCCGACGAACGCTGGATTTCGCAGATGCGCCTGCAGGTGCAGGACGCGGAGGTGGAACTGGTGGCGAACCTGGGACATACTTCGGTCACCCTGCGACAGATCGTCGATCTCAAGGTGGGCGACGTGATTTCCCTGGAAGTGCCGGATGCCGTGGTCGCCCACGTCGACGGCGTGCCCCTGTTCCGCTGCCAATATGGCCAGCGCAGCGGGCAACTGGCCCTCAAGGTCGAGCAGGTCCTGCAGGGCCAGGATCAACTGTCCTGTGCCGGGAGCCTATGATGAGCGAAGACGCGCAGCGGCAGGACGACATTTCCGCCGACGACTGGGCAGCCGCCCTGGCCGAGCAGGAGAGCGCCGCTCCCGCCGCCGGGGGGGGAGGGGATGACTGGGCCGCAGCCCTGGCCGAACAGGAACAGGCGGACAAGGCCGCGGCCGAGGCGCAGCCGCAGAAGGCGCAGATCTTCCAGAATCTCTCACCGGAGGCCTTGCGGCCGGCGGCCAACAACCTCGACCTGATCCTCGACATTCCGGTGCAGCTCAACGTCGAGCTGGGCCGCACCAAGATCGCCATCCGCAACCTGCTGCAACTGGCGCAGGGCTCGGTGGTGGAACTGGACGGCCTCGCCGGCCAGCCCATGGACGTGCTGGTGAACGGCTGCCTGATCGCCCAGGGCGAGGTGGTGGTGGTCAACGACAAGTTCGGCATCCGCCTGACCGACATCATCAGTCCCGCCGAGCGGCTGCGCCGCATCAATCGATGAGGCTTCCCGGTCTGTCCGGTTTCCTCGCGGGTCTTGCCCTGGCTTTCCCGGCCTGGGGCGCGGAGCCGACTCCGCCCGTGTCGACGGGCGGCGCCCTGTTCCAGGGGCTGGTCGGCCTGCTCATCGTGCTCGCCACCCTGGCGGTTTTTTTCTGGTTCCTGCGCCGCTTTTCCCCCGGCCAGACCGGCGCCCAGGGCGCGGTGAAGGTGGTCGGCGGCGTCATGCTGGGCCCGCGCGAGCGCCTGGTCGTGGTGGAGGTGGGCGAAACCTGGCTGTTGCTCGGTGTGGGCGGTGGTCAGGTCAACACCCTGCATACCCTGCCGAGACCGGCCGGCTTCGTGCCTTCCCCGCACAATCCGATGCCCGGCTTCGCCGACAAGCTGAAGGAACTGATTTCCAAGCGTTAACGTGAAAGTCGCGCAGCGACTTCTCGAAGCTCCCCTCTCCCGCAGGCGGGGCGAGAGGGGAATTCGGAATGCGCAGCATTCCGCCCTCGCAGCCGGCTGGCGATGCATCGCCAGCCGTGGGGCGCGGAGCGGGGCTGGGGGTGAGGGAAACGGGCATGACTTTCATGCTTCGGGGCGTCGTCTCAAAGTCATGTCCGTTAACGTGAAAGTCGCGCAGCGACTTCTCGAAGCTCCCCTCGCCCGCTGGCGGGAGCTCCCATTCGGGGATAAAAGGGGTTGGGGGGGTGAGCAAGGGGTTTCGCGGAGCATGCTCCGCGCCTTGCGAACGGCCCCGGAATGCAGTCCGGGGCGCGCCCTGTAAGGGAGGGATACCGTTCATGGCCGGCAGGCGTTTTCAAGGATGGGGCAGCTGATCGGCCTGAACGGTTAGAATCCGCGCATCATGGCGCGCGCCCTCGCACTCCTCCTCCTGTTCGTTCCGGTTCTCGCCTGGGCGGCGCCCGGCATTCCCGCCTTCTCCAGCTCACCCGGGCCGGGCGGCGCCACCAATTACACCCTCAGCATCGAAACCCTGCTGCTGCTCACGGCGCTGACCTTCCTGCCGGCGCTGTTGCTGATGATGACCGCCTTCACGCGCATCGTCATCGTCCTCGCGCTGCTGCGCCAGGCCTTGGGCACCATGAACTCGCCGCCCAACCAGGTCATCGTCGGCCTGTCGCTGTTCCTGACCTTTTTCATCATGGCGCCGGCGTTCGACAAGATTCACGAGCAGGCCTGGAAGCCTTATTCCGAGGACAAGATCAGCATCGTGCAGGCGGCCGACCTGGGGTCGCGGCCGCTCAAGGATTTCATGCTGAAGCAGACGCGCCAGGAGGATCTGGCCCTGTTCGTCCGCCTGGCCAAGGTGCCGCCCCTTAACACGCCGGAGGAAACTCCGCTGCGCGTGCTGGTGCCCGCCTTCGTCATCAGTGAACTGAAGACCGCCTTCCAGATCGGCTTCATCGTCTTCATCCCCTTCCTCATCATCGACATGGTGGTGGCCAGCGTGCTCATGTCCATGGGCATGATGATGCTCTCGCCCATGCTGGTCTCGCTGCCCTTCAAGATCATGCTGTTCGTCATGGCGGACGGCTGGAACCTGCTCATCGCCTCCCTGGTGCAGACTTTCCATATATGACGCCGGACACCGTCATCGCCCTCATGCGCCAGGCCGTGGAGATCGCCGTACTGGTGGCCGGGCCGACCCTGCTGGCCTCCCTCGGCATGGGCCTGCTGGTGTCCATCTTCCAGGCGGCGACGCAGATCAACGAGATGACGCTGACCTTCATCCCCAAGCTCATCCTCATGTTCATCGTGCTGGTCATCACCGGTCCCTGGGCCCTGCAACTGCTGGTCGACTACGTGGTCAGGCTGCTCGAAAGCATTCCCAATCTGGTGGGCTAACGGACATGACTTTGTAAGACACCCCGAAGCATGAAAGTCATGTCCGTTTCCCTCCCTTGCAGGGCGCGCCCCGGACTGCATTCCGGGGCCGTTCGGCGGGCGCGGAGCATGCTCCGCGAAACCCCCGCCTCACCCCCCAGCCCCCGCTCCGCGCCCCACGGCTGGCGATGCATCGCCAGCCGGCTGCGAGGGCGGAATGCTGCGCATTCCGAATTCCCCTCTCGCCCCGCTTGCGGGCGAGGGGAGCTTCAAGAAGTCGCGATGCGACTTTCACGCTAAGCTCATGCTCACCCTGTCGTCCGTCGACCTGGAGGGCATGCTGGCGCTGTTTCTGTTTCCCCTGGTGCGCATCCTCGCCTGGTTGTCCTTCGATCCGCTGCTCGGCAACCGCTCCGCGCCGGCGCGGGTACGGCTGACCCTGGGCGTCGCCCTGGCCGTCGCCATCGTCCCGGTGCTGCCGCCCGCCGCGCCGGTGGCGCTGATGTCCGCCGACGGCATCCTGGTGCTGCTGCAGCAGATCGCCATCGGCGCCGCCCTGGGCTTCACCCTGCGCATCGTCTTCGCCGCCGTCGAACTGGCGGGTCAGTTCATCGGCCTGCAGATGGGCCTGTCCTTCGCCACCCTGTTCGATCCGATCAACGGCGCGCAGACCCCGGTGATCGCCCAGTTCCTGGTGCTCACCAGCGCCCTGGTACTGTTCGCCTTCAACGGCCATCACCTGGTCATCGGCGCCCTGGTGCAGAGCTTTTACGACATTCCCGTGTCGGCCAGCCTGAGCGGCGCCGGTTTCGCCATGGTGGCGAACTGGGCGGCAGCCCTGTTCAGCACCGCCCTGCATATCGCGCTGCCGATCACCGCCGCCCTGCTTGCCACCAATCTCGCCATCGGCATGATGACCCGCGCCTCGCCGCAACTGAACATCTTCGCCATCGGCTTTCCGTTGACCCTGGGCGCCGGCTTCGTGGTGCTGTATTTCACCCTCGCCTATATGCCGGCGCTGCTCGAACAGCTCTGGCTCAAGGCCGTGCAGATCGGCGCCGGCGCCATGCTCGGGGTGGCGGGGCGATGAATGCCTCCGCCTGGGTGGCGCGCTGGGCCGGCTTGATCCCGGCCGGGCGCCCCGTCCTCGACCTGGCCTGCGGCAACGGCCGTCACGCCGCGCATCTGGCCGCTCTGGGCCATCCGGTCGCGGCGGTGGACATCGACCTTGGTCTGGCCGCGCCGCTGCGGGGCACAGCCGGCATCGACTGGCTGCAAGCGGATCTGGAGAACGGCCCCTGGCCCTACCCGGGATGCCGCTTCGGCGGCGTCGTGGTCACGAATTACCTGCACCGTCCCCTGTTCGACGTGCTCATCGACAGCCTGGAGGTGGGTGGCCTGCTGATCTACGAAACCTTCGCCCTGGGCCAGGCCAAATATGGCCGCCCGCGCAATCCGCTGCATCTGCTGCTGCCGGGCGAGTTGCTGGAAACCGTGCATGGCCGCCTGCGCGTGCTTGCCTACGAGGACGTCGAGGAGCCGGAGCAGCGGCGCTGCCAGCAGCGCTTGTGCG
>JBBIIR010000044.1:0-10119 GCA_037446455.1 Hydrogenophilales bacterium
TGACGCTGGAGTCGCTCATTCCTTGTTCATCCATTCCTTGACGATGTCAGCCGTGACCTTGGGGTTGGACTTGGTGAATTCCTTCACCTTGCCCAGAGCGTCCGTATAGGCCCCGTCCGGGGAAGAGCGGGGAGCGGTGGCGAGTTCGGCCTGTGTCGCGCTGGCGGGGCCGCCCGCGCGCGCAGCGTTTTCCACCGGTTTCACCAGATCGCGCAGGAGCGGGCGGAGGACGCCGAATACGAGATAGAAGGCCAGGCCGAAGACGATCAGGTTCTTCAGCAGGGCCTTGGCCATGGAGACATTGTCGGGATCCTTCCACAGCGGGATGTCGATTTCCGTCTTGGTTTCGGTGAAGGCGGCGTTGACCACGTTCACCGTGTCGCCGCGCTGCTCGCTGTAGCCCATGGATTCCTTCACCAGATTGTTGATCTGCGTGAGTTCGTCGGCGTTCAGCGGGGTGGGCTTGCCGGGATTGCCCTGTTCGTCGGGCACGGCGGCCTTGTAGTTGACCACCACGGCGACGGAAAGCCGCTTGATGCGGCCCATGGGTTCCTTGGTGTGGCGGATGGTCTTGTCGACTTCGAAGTTGACCGTGCTTTCGCGGCGGCTGGAACCCCCGCCGGCGGCGCCCTGCCCGACATTGGCCGCCGCGTTGGGTCCGGCGTTGGCGCCGGGCGGAGCGTTGAACGGCGCCGCGGCGGGGCCGGGCGGTTGGTTGCTGAGAGCGCCCGGAATGCCCTGGGCGGCGGCGCCTGCCGCCCCGCTGCTGTCTTCCACCGACTGCTGGCTGCGTATGGCCTGGGTGTCGGGGGTGGGATTCGGCTTGTAGGTCTCGCTGGTCGATTGGGCCTCGGTGAAGTCGAGATCGGCGCGTACCTCCGCCTTGACGTTGTTGTTGCCGACGATGGGCGCGACGATGCTCTCGATGCGGCCGGCATAGTACGACTCGATCTGGCGGATGTACTCCAGCTGGCTGGAGTTGAGGCCGCGCAAGGCCTGACCGTCGGATTTGGCGGTGAACAGGTTGCCGGACTGGTCGACCACGGTCACGCTGTTCGGCGAGAGTTCCGGCACGCTGCTGGAGACCAGGTGGACGATGGATTGCACCTGGCCGGGATCCAGCGCGCGGCCCGGATGCATGTTGACCAGCACCGAGGCGGAAGGCGTCTGCTTGTCGCGGATGAATACCGAGGGTTTCGGGATGGCCAGATGCACGCGCGCCGACTCCACCGGCGAAAGCGACTGGATGGTGCGCGCCAACTCGCCCTCCAGGCCGCGCTGGAACGCGAGTTGTTCCTGGAACTGGGTCATGCCCAGTTTGGGCGAATCCATCATTTCGAAGCCGACGCCGCCGCCCTTGGGCAGGCCCTGCGCGGCCAGCTTGAAGCGCAGGTCGTAGACCTGATCCGAGGGCACCAGAATCGTCCCTCCCGCCCCGGTCTTGTGGGGGACGTTGAGTTGCTGCAAGGAGGCCGCGACCGAACCCGCGTCCTTCTCCGAAAGGTTGGAAAAGAGCACGCGATAGTCCGGCGCGGTGGACCACAGGAAGAGGCCCACCACCACGGCGATCGACGCCGCCAACACCACCGCCAGCCCCATCTTCCGAGAGGCGGGAATCTCGTTGAAGCGGTAGGCGAAGTTCGAAAATAGCTGCTGGGGCTGCAGGGCCATCCGTCAACCGTGCCGGGTCAGACCTGCATGTTCATGATTTCCTGGTAGGCGGAAACCAGTTTGTTGCGCACCTGAACCATGGTCTGGAAGGACAGGCTGGCTTTCTGCAGGGAAAGGACCACGTCCTGGAGATTGACGTCGGGGTTGCCGAGCTGGAACTGGCGCGAGAGTTGCCGCGCGTCGAGTTGGGCGTGATTGACCTCGTCCACGGCGGATTTGAGCATGGCGGCAAAATTCTGCGCGCCCGCTTCCTGGGGGGCGGACGTGACGGAGGCCTGCGCCGCGACGGCGCGAAGCTGGTTGACCATCTGATCGATATTGCTCATCGCCCTGCCTCCTGCCACCCATTATAGGAGGTCATCTCCATCCAGAAAGCCCGCTTCACGATACCGCTTGAGCTTGTGGCGCAAGGTGCGTTCGCTCATGTCGAGCGCTTCCGCGGTCCTGCGCCGGGAACCATGCATGCGCTTCAGGGTGCCCAGAATGGTTTCCCGCTCCACATCCTTCAGACCCAGGTCGCCCGGCAATGCGTTCTCCGGGCTTGTCACCGCAACCGCCATGGCCGGCGATTTTGGCAGCATCAGATGCTCCGCGCCAATTACCGAGTCGGCGGCGAGGATCATCGCGCGCTGGATCACGTTTCCTAGCTCGCGGATGTTACCGGGCCAGGCATACCCCGTCAATTCGCGCAAGGCCGCGTCGGATAAGGAAAAACCGCCCCTGCCCACCACCGCTTCCGAGTGCCTGAGGAAGTGCCGGGCGAGGGGGGCGATGTCGGCCGGACGCTCGCGCAAGGGAGGGATTTGCAGGGGGAAAACATTCAGGCGGTAGAAGAGATCCTCGCGGAACCTGCCTTCCGCCACCCAGGCGGCGAGGTCCCGGTTGGTCGCGGCGATGATGCGTACATCGAGAGGCACGCTGTTGCGCCCGCCCACCCTTTCCACCTCGCGTTCCTGCAGCACCCGCAGCAATTTGGCCTGCAGGTTGAGGGGGAGTTCGGATATCTCGTCGAGCAGCAGGATGCCGCCGTTGGCCTGCTCGAATTTGCCCGGCTGCGAGGCCGAGGCGCCGGTGAAGGATCCCTTCTCGTGACCGAACAACACGGATTCAAGCAGGTTTTCCGGGATGGCCGCACAGTTCACCGCGATGAAAGGGCCTTTCGGGCGGACGCAGTGCCGATGGATGTAGCGCGCGTAGACTTCCTTGCCGACGCCGGATTCGCCGGTCAGCAGGATCGTGGCTTCGCTCGCCGCCACGCGCCGGGCCAGTTCCAGCAGGGCGCGGCTGGCGGGATCCTCGGCGACGATGCCGGAGGAAGTCGGTTCTCCCGCCTGGCGGAAGTAGCGGGCCACGGTTGCCAGCAGAAGGTCGGGCTCGAAGGGTTTCGGCAGGTAATCGGCGGCGCCCTCGCGGATCGCTTGCACCGCGCGCTCGATCTGTCCGTAGGCGGTCATCAGGATCACCGGCAGTTCGGGCCGGCGAGCCTTGAGTGCGCGCAACAGGGCATGGCCGTCCATGCCGGGCATTTGCACGTCGGTCAGCACCAGGCCCGGATTGCCTTTATCCAGCCATGCCAGGGCGGTTTCGGCGTCGGCCGCGGTGATGGCGCTGTACCCGGAGATTTCCAGGGTGTCGGCGAGGGCTTCGCGCAAGGCGGCATCATCTTCCACCACCAGGACCGGCAGGGTGTCAGGCATCGCCAGTCTCCGGTCCGCTGTAAGGCAGGAACAGGGTGAAGCGGCTGCCTCCCTCGTCGCGCTCTGACCATTCGATCCAGCCGCCGTGCGCTTCCGCGACCTGGCGGGCGATGGCCAGGCCGAGGCCGCTGCCTTCGCCGCGCGTGGTGAAGAAGGGCTCGAACAGACGTTCGCGGGCGGCCTCGGGAATGCCCGCGCCGCTGTCCTCGACGAGGAAGGCGGCGAATGGACTGCCCTCGCCGCCGACCGCGAGGCTCACCCGACCGCCCGCCTGGCTGGCCTGGAGGGCATTCTCCAGCAGGCTGACGAGAGCGCCGAAGATGGCCTGGCGATCCCCGCTGAGGGACAGGTCCTGCGCCGGCATGTCCAGGCTGAAGGCCACCCCCCGCTGTGCCGCGTGGGGTTCCAGGGTCTGCGCCAGCTCTTCCAGCAAAGGCCGCAGCGCAAAGGATTCCCGCGACAGGCGCGCGCCTTTCACGAACAGCAGCATGTCCTGGATGAGACGCTCGAGATAGCGCAGGCGCGACAGGGTCTTCTCGGCGAAGCGCAGACGCTCCGCCTCGCCGAGGTTGGGGCGCGACAGGTGGCCGGCATAGAGCAGGGCGGTGGCCAGCGGCGTGCGCAACTGGTGGGCGACCTGGGCCGCCATCTCGCCCAGGGCGGACAGGCGTTCGCGCCGCGCCAGCTCGCCGTTGGCGTCGGCCAGTTCCTTGGTCAGGCGGGCCACCTGGGCCTGCAATTCCAGGTAGGTGCCCGCGAGCATCTCGGAAGTCTCGCTGAACAGGGCGAACGCCTGCCGCAGCTCATCGTCCTCGTGGGCTGGCGGGGGGGGAACGGGGGAAGCCGACATGGTTGGGAATACTAAACCATGCGATCCGGGGCATGCGGCTGCGCAAACGGGATATCCGGGTTAAAGTTTCCCCGGCCCATGCCGATGTAGTCGCCACAATCCCGCGGCCTTGGGAGGCCGAGCGACCGATTGAGGAGATCATGTCGGATTTGTTGAGGCGCATCGATGCGCGCACCAGGCTCGCTGGCGCGAACAAGCTGGAAATCCTGCTGTTCACGCTGGGCACGGATGTCGGCACCCAGCGCAAGGAAACCTTCGGCATCAACGTGTTCAAGGTGCGGGAAGTGATGCGCATCCCGGAGATCACCCGCGCGCCGGACATGCCGTCGGCCGTCGAGGGCATGGTCAGCCTGCGCGGCGTGCTGGTGCCGGTGGTGGATCTGGCCAAGTACATCGGCATCACCACCGAGGCGCCGCCGTCGATCATGATCGTCACCGAATACAACGGCCATACCCAGGGTTTCCTGGTCGGCGAGGTGGATACCATCCTGCGCCTGGACTGGGCCGAGATGAAGGTGCCCCCGGCCATGCTGACGGCGCGCATGGGCGGCCTGGTCACCGCCGTCACCGAATTGAAGGACAAGCGCCTGGTGATGATGCTGGACGTGGAGAAGATCCTGGCCGATACCGCGCAGGTGGACGACAGTCATCTTTTCGCCAGCCTGACACCGCTGGACAAGCCCAACCGCACTGTCTTCTATGCCGACGACTCCTCGGTGGCGCGCCGGCAGATCGAACGCACCCTGGAAGCGCTTAGCGTCAATGGTATCAGCGCCATCAACGGCCGCCAGGGCTGGGATGAACTGCAGAAGATCGCCGCCCGGGCGGAAATCGCCGGGCGGCCGGTCTCGGATTATGTACAACTGGTGTTGACGGACGTGGAAATGCCGGAGATGGACGGTTACGTGCTCACCAAGAACGTGAAATCAGACCCTCGCTTCGCCGGCATTCCCGTGCTCATGCATTCTTCCCTGTCGTCCGATGCGAACAAGCAGTTGGGCTTCTCGGTGGGAGTGGACGAGTACGTGCCCAAGTTCGAACCGCACCGTCTGGCGGAAGTCCTCAACCGCCTGCTCAAATAATCGGGGGCGCGCCCGCATGAATCCCATCGAACCCAACAAGCTGCTCGACACGGTCGATGCCCGCACCAAGCTGGCGGGCTCCAACAAGATGGAGCTGCTGCTGTTCTCCCTGGGTACCCATGAAACCTTCGGCATCAACGTGTTCAAGGTGCGCGAGGTTTCGCCGACCCCGCCCATCACCCTGACGCCGAACATGCCGGCCGGGGTGGAAGGCGTCATTTCCCTGCGCGGCAGCATCATCCCGGTGATTTCCCTGGCCCGTTTCATCAGGCTGGAAGGCGCGCCGCCGGGCATCGGCGAGACCATGATCGTCACCGAGTTTTCCCGGCACACCCAGGGCTTCCTGGTGCAGGACGTCGATCGCATCATCCGCGTCGACTGGGACAAGGTGAAGCCGCCGGAAAACATGCTGGCCGGTCAGGACGGCATGATTACCGCCATCACCGAGCTGGAGGACGGCCGTCTGGTCTCCATCCTCGATGTCGAACGCGTGCTGGTCGAGGTGCTCGGCGAAAAGGCCATGCCGCGGCTGCCCCAGATCGAGAGCGGCCGCGAGGCCACGGTGTTCTTCGCCGACGATTCGACGGTGGCGCGCAAGGAGATCGTCTCCGTGCTCGACAAGCTGGGGGTCAAGTACATCCAGGCCAACGACGGTCTGGAGGCCTGGGACAAGCTCAGCAACATGGCCAATCGCGCCAGTTCCGAGCGTTCCTCCATGCGCAAGCATGTGCAGTTGATCCTGGTCGACGCCGAAATGCCGGAGATGGACGGTTATGTGCTGACGCGCAATATCAAATCCGATAGCCGCTTCGAGGGCATACCGGTGGTCATGCATTCCTCCCTCTCATCGGACGCGAACCGCACCATGGGCCAGAAGGTGGGCGTCGACGCCTACGTCGCGAAATTCGACCCGGCGGTGCTGGCCGACACCCTCCTCGCGTTCCTTAAACGTTAGCGACCCGGTGGGTACAATGCCGCGGACTGGCGGATAAAGAGGATTAGCGATGGCCGACAAAAACATGAAATTCCTGGTGGTGGACGACTTTTCCACCATGCGCCGCATCGTGCGCAACCTGCTCAAGGAGCTCGGCTATACCAACGTCGACGAGGCCGAGGACGGTTCCGTGGGCCTGCAGAAGCTGAAGGGCGGCAATTTCCAGTTCGTGGTGACCGACTGGAACATGCCGGTCATGACCGGCATCGAACTGCTGCGCGCCATCCGCGCCGACGCGACCCTCAAGCATCTGCCGGTGCTGATGATTACCGCCGAGGCCAAGAAGGAAAACATCATCGAGGCCGCCCAGAGCGGCGCCTCGGGGTACATCGTGAAACCGTTTACCGCCGCCACGCTCGAGGAAAAGATGAACAAGATCTTCGAGAAGTATGCAATGTGATGCGGGCCGAACCACCCAACGAGGAGCAAGCATGAGCGGTGACTCTCCTGAACTGGAAGCGCTGTTCGACAGTATCGCCGCCGCGGCCGCCCCGCAACCGGCGAAGGCGGAAGCCGCGCCCGCGCGCGACAACGACACGCCGGAACTGGAAAACCTGTTCGACAGCATCGCCAGGGCGGTTGCCGAGGGCGAGGAAAGCGCACAGGAAGGCGTCTGTCCGGAACGCGTGTTCTCGCAACTGGGCCAGATGACGCGTGGTCTGCACAACCTGTTGCGCGAACTCGGCTATGACAAGACGCTGGCGAAGGTGGCAAACCAGCTGCCCGACAACCGCGACCGTCTCAATTACATCGCCGCCATGACCGCCAAGGCGGCTGAACGCGCCCTCAACGCGGCCGAAATCGCCCGGCCCATCCAGACGCGGCTGGGTAACAGCGCCCAGGATCTGGCCGGCAAGTGGGACAAGATGTTCAACAAGCAGCTCGGTGTGGCGGAGTTCAAGCAACTGGTGCTGGATACCCGTTCCTTCCTGGCCGACATGCCCAAGCAGACCGAGGCCACCAACGCCCAGTTGATGGAAATCATCATGGCCCAGGATTTCCAGGACCTCACCGGCCAGGTCATCAAGAAGGTGCTGGAGGCGGCGCAGCACCTGGAGTCGCAACTCCTCGCCCTGTTGATCGAAACCACGCCGGAAGCCAAGCGCCAGGCCATGGATCCCGGCCTGCTCAACGGTCCGGTCGTCAACGCGGCCGGACGGTCCGACGTGGTGACCAGCCAGGAGCAGGTCGACGACCTGCTCGAAAGTCTGGGTTTCTGAGAGGGAGAAGAGCATGAGCGACTTCGCCGGTATGGAAGAGTTGTTGCAGGATTTCCTGCTCGAAGCCGGGGAGTTGCTCTCCCAGGTCGACAACAAGCTGGTGGAACTGGAAAAGCGTCCCGAAGACCGGGAACTGCTCAACGACATCTTCCGCGGCTTCCATACCATCAAGGGCGGCGCCGGCTTCCTCAACGTGGAGAACCTGGTCACCCTGTGCCACCGCACGGAAAACCTGTTCGACAAGCTGCGCAACGCCGAACTGCGTCTTTCGGCGGAGTTGATGGACATCATCATGGCCGCCACCGCCACGGTGCGCGACATGTTCGGCGCCCTGAGCCAGAGCGTGCAGCCGCGGGCCGCCGAGACCACCCTGCTGGGCGCGCTCGATGCCGCACTGGCTGGCCAACTGCCGGTGCGCCAGGCCGCTCCAGCGACGACAGCCGCGGAAGCGGCGCCGCAGGCGCCGACCTCGCCAGTCGCCCCGGTCGTGCCCGCCGCGGCGACGACGGTCGAGGACATCAACTGGGATGCCCTGCATGCAGCGTTGACCGGCGTGCCCGCAGCGCCGGCGGCCGCGCCCGTCGGCGAAGCGGCGGCCAGGCCGGTGGCGGCTGTCCCTGCGCCGCCGCGTCCCGCCCCCGCCCAGGATTTGCCCGCGCCCTCGCGCGCCGCCGCATCGAGCGCGGCGCCGCCGCAGACCCTGCAAAAGGAAACCACCATCCGCATCGACACGGCGCGGCTGGACCAGGTGCTCAACCTGTCCGGCGAGATCGGCCTCACCAAGAACCGCATCGCCAATCTCAAGACCCAGATCCTGCACGGCCGCAACGACCAGGACACCCTGAAGGCCCTGGATACGGCGGTGAGCCAGCTGGACCTGCTGGTGTCCGACCTGCAGAACGCGGTGATGAAGACCCGCATGCAGCCCATCGGCCGCCTGTTCCAGAAATACCCGCGCCTGGCCCGCGACCTCGCCCGCCAGCTCGGCAAGGACGTGGAACTGGTGCTGTCCGGCGAGGAGACCGAGCTGGACAAGACCATGATCGAGGATCTCAACGATCCCCTGGTGCACCTGGTGCGCAACGCCGTCGACCACGGCGTCGAGACCGCCGAGGAACGGACTGCCGCGAACAAGCCGGCGAAGGCCATCGTCACCCTGTCCGCGAGCCAGGTGGGTGACCATATCTACATAGAAATCTCCGACGACGGCAAGGGCATGCGCCCGGACGTCCTCCGCCGCAAGGCCGTGGAAAAAGGCATCCTCGACGCGGAGACGGCGAACGGCCTGGACGACCGCCAGAGCCTGCACCTGGTCTTCCTGCCCGGCTTCTCCACCAAGGACCAGATCTCCAGCGTGTCCGGGCGGGGCGTCGGCATGGACGTGGTGAAGACCAACATCGCCAAGCTGAACGGCAAGATCGACGTGGTGTCGGTGCCCGGCCAGGGCTCCACTTTCACCATCTCGCTGCCCCTCACCCTGGCCATCCTGCCGGTGCTGGTGGTGCGACTCAACAATCAGTCTTTCGCCGTGCCGCTGTCGATGGTGCGGGAAATCATCCCCATCAAGCCCGACGAGGTGCAGCGCGTGTCCGGTCGCGCCACCATGGTGGTGCGCGACGAGGTCCTGCCGGTGCGCAGCCTCGCCACCCTGATCGCCTGGGAGGCCAGGCGGGCGCCTGGATTCGGCGTGCTCATGCACGCCGCCGACAGCACCTTCATCATGGCGGTGGATGGTTTCGTAGGGCGTGACGACGTGGTCATCAAGCCGCTGTCGGACATCAAACCCAAGGGCATCGCCGGCGCCACCCTGTCCGGCGACGGCTCCATCGTCCTGGTGCTGGACATGGAAGAGCTGCTGGCCAATGTCAAGACCGATACCCCGATGAGCCTGTTCATCCACAGTTGACCCACCCACCCGGAGCCGCGACGCCCCGGGTTCCAAACAGCCCCAGTCATGATTACCGACGCCTATATTGCCCGGCAGCCGATTGTCGACGGCAAGCATCAACTGATCGCCTATGAGCTGTTGTTCCGCCATGCCGCCCACGCCCGGAGCGCCAGCATCGACTCGCACATGGAAGCCGGACTGGCGGTCATCTCCAACACGCTCTGCAATATGGGCACGGAGTGGCTGCTGAAGGGCAAACTTGCATTCATCAACATGGACGCCGCCATGCTGATGTCGGATTTCTCCACGCTGCTGCCGCGGGACAAGGTGGTCATCGAGGTGCTGGAGACCGTCGAGGCTTCCCCCGACATGCTGGCGCGCATCCGCGCATTGAAGCAGGCCGGTTTCCGCATCGCCCTGGACGATTACCACTACCGGCCCGAGACCGAGCCCCTGTTGCCCCTGGCGAACTACGTCAAGCTCGACGTGCTGGCGCACAATCCCGCCGATCTCGCCGGCATGGTGCGCGCGATCCGCAAATACCCGGTGAAACTGTTGGCGGAGAAGGTGGAAACCCCGGAGCAGTTCCGTCATTGCCGGGATCTGGGCTTCGATTTTTTCCAGGGCTACTACTTCGCGCGCCCCGAGAATCTGGTGGCCAAGAGCATCAATCCCGGCCACGCCACGGTCATCCAGTTGCTGGACAAGGTGCGCCGG